>CAMHBE010000099.1 GCA_946183095.1 uncultured Clostridia bacterium
TTGGTCATTCAGACCGCCTGCCGCATGGACGATGTTGTGTTTGCCGAAGTCGTTTCGGGCAGAGACGGGCTTTCTGCCGATGTTTCCGATATCGTGGGGCTTTTCATCAATTCCGTTCCCGTCCGTGTCAGGACAGACAGGAACGCCACTGCCGCCGGACTTCTGAATGACCTTCGGGAGCAGGCTGCGGAAAGAAAAGAGTTTGAATATTGTTCGCCGGCGGATCTACAGAAAGCGGCGGGCGTTACGGGAGGAATGATATACTCGGTCTTTTCCTTTGAAAATTACGGAGACAACGAAGATGCGCTGACCGTGATGAGACCCGTGCTTATCAAAGAAGAACATCTGGGCACCACCGATCTTGACGCGACCGTAAGAGCGGACGGCAGCATTGAAGCGGTAATCTCCTTCGATCCCGCACGTTACCGCGGCGAGGAGATGCAGCGGCTGTTTGCGCTTCTCGAAAACTTCATGGCGTGCATGGCTGAGCACCCCGATGTCCCCGTAAGCTCATTCCCGCTTATGAACGCGGAGGATGAAGCGAAGATCGTCGCTTTGTCGCGCGGGGAAACGTATGTTTATGACACGTCCGTGACATGGGTGGATCTCTTCCTGAAATGCGCACGGGAAATGCCCGACAACATCGCTGTCGCTGACAGCACCGGCAGCTATACATACGCGGAGCTTGACCGTGCCTCTGACAGTATTGCGGCATGGCTCACAGAAAACGGCGCGGCTGACGGAGGGTTTGCTGCACTGTGCATGGGACGGATGAAGGAATTTCTCGCAGCAGCGATCGGCGTACACAAAGCGGGTGCGGCGTATGTGCCGCTCGATCCGGAATACCCGCAGGAGAGAATAGCTTATATGCTGGAAGATTCGGGAGCCTGCGCTGTCATGACGGAGGAGACCGTGGCGCGGGCGCTTGAGAAATATCCCGGCGCGAAGCCGATAAACCGTGCTGTTCCGGAAGGACACGCATATATGATATACACTTCCGGCTCCACCGGAAAGCCGAAGGGTGTGGTGATTCAGCATAAAGCGATGCTGAATTTCGTGCATTTCATACGGGAACGCTGGCATCTCACCGAAAAGAGCAGGATATCCTGCCATTCCACATTCTCGTTCGACGCATCGGTGGAAGATCTCTATCCCGCACTTACAGCGGGCGGATGCGTGTTCATCGTGCCGGAAGAAGCGCGCCGTGACGTCACTGAGATGAAGAGATACCTCAAAGAGAAAAAGATAAACGGCGGCAGCTATACCACGCTTTTCGGACAGCTTCTCGGCGCTGGTGAAGAACTCGATGTTGATTATATCGTGCTGGGCGGCGAGACGATGACGAGCGGGGTAAACGCAAGGGGCAGGGTCTATAACGCCTATGGTCCCACGGAATTTACCGTTGACGCGACATATTTTGAGCTGGAAAAGGGAAAGACATACGACCCCATTCCTATCGGGCGCGCTTTGTACAATTCATGGGCATTTGTCTGCGCTCCGAACGGCGCTCTTGTTCCGGCAGGGATAGCGGGAGAACTCTGTCTTGCGGGTGAGCAGACAGCGGAGGGGTACTGGGGCCGACCGGAGCTTACTGCCGAAAAATTCGTGGAATGCCCCTTCCTGAAAGACCGTAAAATGTACCGCACGGGAGATCTGGTGCGGTACAACGAAGACGGGGAGCTTGAATACCTCGGACGTATCGACGATCAGGTGAAGCTGCGGGGATACCGCATCGAGCCGGGGGAGATCGAGAACCGTGCCGACAGTTATGCGGGCGTCATGCAGGCGGCGGCAGAGGTGCGCAAAGACCGTCTCGTTCTTTACTACACGCAGGAGAGGGGCAGCGCAGTCGATAAGGAAAAGCTGCGGCAGTTCCTTGCGGAAACGCTTGCGGACTACATGGTGCCGACGGTGTATATGCCCCTCGCGGCAATGCCGATGACGCCGAGCGGCAAGATAAACAGAAAGGCTCTGCCGGAACCGGATATCTCCGCGCTTCTGACAGAATACGAGGCTCCGGAGAGCGATACGGAGAAGCAGCTTTGCGAACTGTTTGAAAAAGTTATTGAACTCGCCCCCGGCAGCGTCGGCAGGAACGATGATCTCTTCATACTTGGCGGCAATTCTATCGCCGCTATGACGATCATGACTGTCTCCGGCATAGAGGGGCTCAGCACAAAGATGATATTTATGCACAGGACCCCGAAACGTATCGCCGAAGCACTGTCCGCGTACCGCCGGACCGAAGATCTGCGGGCATACGAAGCTGCGGCGCGCTCGCGAAGCGTACCGGCGACCGACGGTCAGATATCCATGATAGACTATCAGTTCCTGAACCCGTATTCCGTTATGTACAATCTTTCGGTGTGCTATCGCTTTGACCGGTCGTTCGACGCGCAGAGACTTGCGGCAGCCGCAGATCGGGCTGTAAGGCAGCATCCCGCGCTTTATACGGTGTTTGATTTCGATGAGGACGGCAGGATCGTTCAGCTGATGAAGCCCGGTATCACGGGCAGAACGAAGGTGGAGGATATCACGCCGGAAGAGTGGAAGAAACTGTCGGGGAAGCTGATATATCCCTTTGAGTTCTTTCACAAGCCACTGTTCAGGGCACGCGTTTTCAGGTGCGGCGAGGACACTGTTCTCTTTATGGATATGCACCATGCGATAGCGGACGGGACTTCCGCCGATATCCTCATGGAGGACATCCTCAGAGCCTACCGCGGGGAAAGTCCTGAACAGGACTTTTATTACACCTACATACTGAAAGAATACGAGAACCGCAGTACGAAAGAATACGAAGAAGCAAAACGGTATTTCGGCGGCCTGCTGGCGGACAAGGACTGGTGCAATATCCCAACGCCCGATCACGAGTCGTGGGAAGCGGATGCCGGAGAAGAATACCGTGAAGGTGCGGTGTCCGTTTCTCAGGTGAAAGACGCGGAAAAACGGCTGGGCTGCTCCCGCAATGTCCTCGCGATCGCGGCGGCTATGCTGGCGCTGCGGGAATACTGCGGCAGGGATGAAGTCAGGGTCGATCATCTGAACAGCGACCGCACCGACACTTATCTGCAGCATACCGTGGGACTGCTGTTCAAGTCTTTGCCTGTTGCGGCTGATCTGAAAGAGTTTGCGACGATAGGGGAATTTCTGCACGAGGTAAGCGATCAGGTCATTGAAGGCTCTGCACACAGTATATGTGATTACAGCTCTCTGAACAATGTCGCACTCGACGATGCCGTGGAGGTCAATTATATCGGCACCATGGGGGAAGTTTCCGATATGAGCGGGATAACGCCTGTGGAGCTTGACGCAGAGTACCGGAACAAAGCCACGGGCACCCATGTGGAAATATACCTCATGGAAGAGAACGGGCAGGTCAATGTTCTGATCGAATATCAGAAGAGCGCCTACGACGACGGCAGTATGAAAAAATACATGGATATATATGTGAGAAACTTCAGACAGCTCATGAACATATCGGGCGATGAGAAAATGCGGAGCGAGGAGCTTGTATTGCAATAGCGCTTTACGGAGGATGCTGTGTCTGTGATATGCAGTACAGCGGAAACTGACGCGGCACTATTGACAACGGCTGCCGGTTAAGATATAATAAAAGTAAATAATTATTGCTTCGGCAATGGGATAACGGTAATAATGTGCATTATAAGGAGCGCGTTATGATAAAGAAACTGATAAGTCTGCTGTTTCGCGAGGAACTCGATATCCAGCACAGACTTCTTAACCTGATACTGGTCGCCGCACTTGTCGGCGGAATCGGGTCGTTTATCGCCACACTCGCGATAGGCGGCATAGGAAGCGCCGCTGTGACGGGAATACTGCTCATTGTGGTGCTCATATCGCTGTATCTGTCGGCAGCACATAACAAGACGACTGCCGCTGCTGTTCTGATAACGTGTATGGCAAACCTTGTACTCTTCCCGCTGATGTATTTCAACTCCGGCGGTATGAACAGCGGTATGCCGATATGGTTCGTGCTCGGTCTGATCTTCACATGGCTGACGCTGAGCGGCATTCTTTGCTACATTATGTACGCTGTGGATCTTGCCGCGCTTATCGGCTGCATCATAATCGGCGGCTACCACCCGGAATGGTTCGCGCCCATGCCCGATGATTTCATGGCAGGCGATATCATACAGACTGTCGTGGCTGTTTCCGCCATTATAGGCATTATATTCAAATATCAGTCCTACGTTTATGAAAAACAGCGAAAGACGATACTTGCACAGGACGAACAGCTGCATATCGCAAATGACGCGAAAAGCCAGTTCCTCGCCAATATGTCCCACGAGATAAGAACTCCTATCAACGGTATCATGGGAATGAACACGATGCTGCTCGACGAGCTCAATGACGGGAATCCCGAAGATGCCAGACAATACGCGGTGAATATCAGCAGCGCCAGCAGGACGCTCCTCTCTATCATCAACGATATACTCGATATTTCCAAGATAGAGTCGGGGAAAATGGAACTCGTCCCGGTGGAATACGATATCTTTTCCGTGCTCAACGACTGCTATAACATGACGCTGACGAGAGCGGAGGAAAAGGGTCTTAAATTCGTAATGGATATAGACAGGAATATGCCCTCCGTGCTGTACGGTGACGAGGTGCGCGTCCGCCAGATAATCAACAACTTCCTCTCAAACGCCGTGAAATATACCGACACGGGTATAATAACGCTCCGCC
Source organism: uncultured Clostridia bacterium (assembly GCA_946183095.1). GTDB lineage: Bacteria > Bacillota > Clostridia > Oscillospirales > Ruminococcaceae > Ruminiclostridium_E. The sequence goes on from CAMHBE010000099.1 coordinate 4,711, forward strand.
TTAAAGAGACTGCAAGAAACGGCGATGTTTCCGAACTTAGGATAGACGTTGAGGACACCGGAAAAGGCATCAGGGAAGAGGACAAGGATAAGCTGTTCAACAACTTCACAAGGCTCGATGAACAGAAGAACCGCAACATAGAGGGTACGGGTCTCGGCTTGTCGCTCACACGCAAGCTCGTGCAGCTCATGGGCGGTAAAATAAGCGTTGAGAGCGAATACGGGAAGGGTTCCGTTTTCACGGTGGAGCTTTCGCAGAAGATAGTGAACGATGCTCCGGTCGGTGATTTCTTCGGAAGATATAAGGAATATCTCGATCATCATAAAACGAAGTCTGCCGTTATAGATATCCATGAAGCAGTGATACTTGTTGTTGACGATGTTGAGATGAATGTGCAGGTCGTAAGGGGTATGCTCAAGCGCACTCACGCCGAGATAGACACAGCGTACAGCGGAAAGGAATGTCTCAAAAAGATCGCTGAACGGCATTATGATATCATCTTCCTCGATCACATGATGCCGGAAATGGACGGCATCGAAACATTTGAGCGTATGAAGACCATACCCCACCTGAATAACGGTACGCCGGTGATAATACTTACCGCAAACGCTGTCGTCGGAGCAAAGGAGATGTACCTTGAAAAGGGCTTTACCGATTATCTGTCAAAGCCCGTCCGCCGCGACGACCTGATAGATATGCTCTGTAAGTATCTCCCGAAACAGCTGATAAGCGGGTATTCGGACAGCTCTGCCGTGAAAAAAACAATGCCTGCTCCCGATGCTGCCGTCAGCGGCAATGGCGGGCTCCCGGAGCGCTTCCCGATGCTCGATACGGCGGTGGGCAAAGGCTACTGTATGGACGATGAGGAGTTCTACATCGAGATGATCGAAATGTATCTCAAAGGCGATAAACGGCAGGTGATATCGGACGCTTTCGACAATGAGAACTGGGAGGACTACGAGACTTACGTCCACGCACTGAAAAGCACGTCGCTCAATATCGGCGCGGTCAATCTGTCCGAACACGCAAAAGCTCTCGAATACGCGGCGAAAGATAAGGATCACGCCTACATAAGAGATAATCATTTTCAGGTGCTTGAGGAGTACGGAAAGCTGCTGGATGAACTGAAAGCTGCGGTCGGAAACTGAAAAAACGCAAAAATAATAACCGAGGTCCGTGATGAAGCGCGGATCTCGGCTTTTTTGTTCAATGCTCGACTTTTTAAAGGAACAAGCTCATTATTCATCAACGTCCTCGTTCGGGATCGCAGCGTTGCCGAAGTACGGACTGCTCTCGTCAAGACCGTAGTTTCCGGGTTCGGGGGGCAGCGGGACATCATCGAAGTTATCGGGAACGAAAGGCTCAGGCGCATCATATCCGATGTCGGGAGAGGGTACCGGTGTATCTTTCGGATAATACGCGCTTCTCACGTCGAAACCGAGTTTGGCGAGCCGTGCGTCGATACTGCCGCGGGTACGTCCGAACTCCGCACAGAGCTCCTTGATACCCGCGCCGTCCCTGTACATCCCGGCGAGCCTGTCATCATCTTCCTTTGTCCACGGCTTGCCCGCGTTTGCGGTAGATCTTGCTTTCTGCTCTTCCTTTTCTGCTTTTTCCGAAGCCTTGGCTGCATTCTCCGCCGCAGCGAGAGCGGCTATGGAGTCGAGGTTGTCAAAAATGAACTGCTGAGCGTCCGGACTGTATGTGATGCCCTTGTAGGGGACGCCTGATGCAGTCGTGAGCTGCTTTTCGGTCATGCCTATGCTTTCACCGGCGGGTGTCGGTATCTTCCTGTTCCTGCCGCCGGAAACTATCTCCGTGAGCAGCCCCTTATCCATGAGCCACCTTGAAATGACCGTGGTCTTCATTTTGTTCATCACGTTCTCGTCGATATCACGGTTGATGACAGCAGCGACTTTCGACAGAGAGATATCGTATTTTTCGGGAACGAGTGCGGCAGCCTGTTCATCGGTGAGCGCGAAATCGGCAAGCTCCGCGCGTTTCGGCTTTACCTTAGGAGCCGCCGTAATTTCTCCGCCGTTGTCAATAACTTTTCTGAGCACACCGGAAACATAGAACAGACAGCGGGAAATGCGGACATTGTTGACGATCTGTTCATCGCCGAGTTCCGCGCCGGTGAGCGGGTCTATGCCGTTTGCAAGGTCGGCGATATACTTTTCGGCTCTTACGAG
>CAMHBE010000100.1 GCA_946183095.1 uncultured Clostridia bacterium
CGAATACGGTAACGGCGTTACAATCTACAGAACGCAGTTTTCGCGGTCACACAGAAGTGGAAGAAATATATTTTGAGAGCGGGAGCACTATTCAGAGTTTGCCGTCCGACGCGTTTAATGGTTGTACAGCTTTGAAAAATATCGAATTACCGCCTTCATTGCGTTCTATCGGAAATGCTATATTCAGAAGTTGTACATCACTGGAAACGATCACTATACCTAACGGCATAGTCAACTTGGGGAGCTGGACATTTGCAGACTGTACATCACTCAAAACTGTTACGCTGCCCGCATCGATAATTTCTATGAATAATTCAAATTCATTTAATGGATGCACTGCTGTTACTGATATAAGGCTTGGGGCGGGCTGGAATTATGCCGCAGTGTTCTCATTTACCGAACAGCTTACACATGACAGCATGGTCGCAATGATCGCGAGCCTTAAAGACCTGACGGGTACGACAGGTAAAACGCTGACACTCGGCGCGACAAACCTTGCAAGGCTGAGTGCGGAAGAGATAGCAGTAGCTACAGCTAAAAACTGGACGCTTGCATGATGAAACGGGAGAAAATTTATGGATATCACAGCAATTATAAATATTGCGGGATCGGTGATCGTGCTCGTCATCGCCGCCGCAGGTGCATTTGATATGCTCCGTAAGGGAAAGTGCAGCCTCCGCGAGTGGCTGCTTTTAGCAGTCACGGAAGCGGAAAGGGCGTTCGGCGGCGGCACGGGTGTCGTTAAACTCAGATATGTCTGGGAAAAAGCAAGCGCGGTATTTCCGATACTCACAAAGTTCATCGGGTTCGACGCGTTTTCGGAAATGGTGGACGAAAGGCTTGCCGACCTTAAACACATTCTCGAAACAAACTCAACGCTTGCCGGATACATTTCAGCGGATGAAGACAACAGACCGGGAGGTGACGGCGAATGAGCATCTACACGAACGAGGGCCTTGTCAGGCACGCGGAGGCGGCGCTTGCAATGAATACAAAATATATGTGGGGCGGGATATTGCGTCCTGTCACAAAAGCCTGCATCAACCTGCTCAGAAGCATCTACGGTGAAAGAAACGGTACGGGTTACACCGCAAAGCGCTGGGAGGAACTCACGGGACTTGCCGGAAAGGGCTGGTACGGCTGCGACTGCGTGGGGCTGATAAAATCCTACTACTGGAGCGGTAAGGCTGACGGCGGTACGGGTTCACCCAACTACGGAACTCCCGGCTTTCCCGATACGAACGTAGGCGGTATGTACAATGCAGCCAAAGTGAAAGGTCGCATCGCGACGCTTCCGGAAACTCCCGGGGTCATCGTGTACTGCCGCACTTATCCCCATGTCGGCATATACGTCGGCAAGGGTGAGGTCATCGAATGCACGCTCGGCGCACGCGGGGACGGCGTTGTAAAGACAAAGCTCTCCGACTTCTGCTGGGAATACTGGTTCGAGTGCCCGTACATAAGCTATGTCGGCAGCTCGTCCGGCAGTTCCCGGAGACCGTTTTTCCCCATAGGCTGCAAGGTTTGCATCAAGCCTTCCGCTGAGTATTACTCCGGCACAAAGATCGCGATACCCGAAAAATACAAAAACGGCAGCACCTTCACCGTCGCAAAGGTCATCGCGGGACGAGTGCTGCTTCAGGAACTGTTCAGCTGGGTGGAAGTAAATGACATTTCTTTGTTGACGGATTAGGACGCACACTTTGCAGAAAAACAGGGAGGCTCGTTAGCCTCCCCCGTTTTTTTCTCTTAGCAGCAGCCGTTGTTGCAGCCGTTGTTGCAGCCGTTATTGCAGCCGTTGTCGCATCCGCAGTTGTTTCCGCAGCCGCCGAGCAGACCGTTACCGCAGTTGTTGCCGCAGCAAAGGAACAAGAGAATGATGATGATGATGAGCGTACAGTTGTTGTTTCCGCACATAATATGTTTCCTCCTGATGATTATTGTTTATGAAACGTTTCATAATATAATATATGACGCTCTCTTAAAAATGTGAACGTTTCGGCAAAATTTCTGCTTGTACATTATTACATATCACGGGTGCAGCGCCGCGCTGCCGCCGGGTCCTCATGGTCGGCGCAAGACCCTGAGCGGGTGCGGGCGGTGCCCGCGGTACCACAACACAACGGAGGAGCATCATCATGATAGAATTCAAAGGCTTCACGGAGCGGGCAAACTCGGCTCTGAACACTGCGGTTGCTGTGGCGATGCAGCTGGGGCATACCTACATCGGCAGCGAACACATACTGTACGGACTGCTGTGTGAGGAAAACAGCGCAGCCTGCGCGGCTCTCGGCAAGTACGGGTTTACCGGGAAAGACATCATGCGCAAGATAGAACAGCTCATCGGCAGCGGCACTGCCACAAGGCTCACCACCGCAGACCTGACCCCGCGCAGCAGAAAGATACTCGAAAACGCGTATAAGCGTTCGCGGGACAACGGGCGGGACTGTGTCGGCACCGAACACATACTCGCCGCCATGATACAGGACGAGGACTGCTTCGGATGCGAGATACTGCGCGACCTCGGCGCGGATATGCGGCGCATTTCCGACGAATGCACCGACGCGCCCCATAACGCAGGTATCGCTTCGGCGCCCGACAAGGAGTATAAGCGCACTGTCCTCGATCGTTTCGGGCGTGATCTCACCGCACTCGCCGCAGCCGGTAAGCTCGATCCCGTCATCGGACGAGAACGGGAGATCCGCGAAGCCGTAAACATACTCATGCGCCGGAGAAAAAACGATCTCTGCCTTATCGGAGACAGCGGCGTGGGTAAGACCGCCGTTGCCGAGGGTGTGGCAATGCTCATAGCGGACGGCGGGATGCCCGGCGAGATGAAGAAATGCCGTATAATCGAGCTCGATATCCCGTCTCTCGTCGCAGGAGCAAAGTACCGCGGGGATTTTGAGGAACGCATGAAGTCCGTTATCGACGAAGTGCGCGGCAGAAGCGATATCATCCTTTTCATCGACGAACTGCACACCATTGTCGGCGCGGGTGCGGCAGAGGGGGCGATAGATGCCGCAAACATCTTAAAACCCGCTCTTGCGCGAGGTGAACTCCGTATCATCGGCGCTACCACCTCGGAAGAATACCGGCGTTACATCGAGAAAGACGCCGCTCTTGCAAGGCGCTTCCAGCCCGTTTTCATCGAAGAACCAAACGAAGCGGCAGCTCTCGGGATATTGCAGGGAGTACGCGAAAAATACGAACACCACCACGGAGTTACCCTGACCGATGATGCGCTCGAAGCCGCCGTAAAGCTGTCCGTCCGCTACATCGAGGGCAGGAAGCTCCCGGATAAGGCGCTCGACCTTATAGACCGGAGCTGTGCGGCGGCGCGTCTCAGAGGCGGAGCCGAAGAGTACAGCGCCGCGTCCGGGCTGCGGATGCAGCTCGAAGCACTGCGGTGCGAGAAGGAGTGCGCGGTCAACGCACAGGACTTCGAGCTGGCTGCCGATATACGCGACCGGGAGAGGACACTGACTGCGCGGTACGACGAGATGCAGCACACTGCGGAGAAAACTGCACACTGTACTGTCACTGCGGAAGATGTCGCGGCGGCGGTGAGCGAGGCTGCGGGCATACCCCTTTCCGTTACCGCAAGTTCGGATGCAGAGCGTGTCCTGCATCTCGAAGATGAACTGAAAAACAGCATTATCGGACAGGAAGAAGCCGTAAAATCTGTCTGCGGTGCAATAAAACGCAGCAGGGCGGGGATTTCCCGCCAAGACCGTCCTCTCGGCAGCTTCATTTTTGCGGGACCTACGGGCGTGGGGAAAACGCAGCTCACCAAAGACCTTTCGCGTGCCCTGTTCGGTACCGACAACGCTCTTATCCGCTTCGATATGTCAGAATTTATGGAGAAGCACAGCGTTTCCGGACTTATCGGCGCACCTGCGGGTTATGTAGGCTACAACGACGGCGGCAGACTGATAAAAGCTGTCAAGCGTCACCCTTACCGAGTGCTGCTGTTCGACGAGATAGAGAAAGCTCACCCCGATGTTCTCGACATTCTTTTACAGATACTCGACGAGGGGTTCGTGACATCAGCCGACGGAGAGCGCGTGAGCCTGCGCCACTGCATAATAGTCATGACAACGAACGTCGGTGCAAGGCACATAACCGAAAAAAAGCAGTCCCTCGGCTTTGCACCCGCGCAAACCGACGAGACTGCACAGATCGTGCGTTCCGAACTTATGAAGGCTTTCCGTCCCGAATTTCTCAACCGCGTTGACGATATCGTTATTTTCCGCAAACTTTCCTCAGACGATATGGAGCGCATCTGCCGCAGTATGCTTGATGAACTTGCCGAGCGCGCAATGCAGAAAGGCGTTAAGCTCACCTTTTCCGACGAACAGGTCGCGGAGCTTGCGAAAGAGGGCTACAGCGAACAGTTTGGCGCAAGAGATCTTTACCGCACTGTGATACGACGGGTAGAGGAACCGCTCGCCGACGCTATCCTCAAAAATACCGCACTCAAAGAGTGGGCGATAACGGACAGCGATCATTAACACGCGTGCAGCGCTCTCAGAGAGGTGGTGCAGCGGCGCGTTCGCGCTGGCTTTCCAGCCGGGACCAGAGCTACGCGCTCTGGACTTGCGGCAGCGTCGCGCTGCACCGAAAAGATATATTTATAAAGGTTGCAAAAAAACGAGACTATCATCTTTCTGATAGTCTCGTTTTTTGCTTGACCTTGTTTATAAGTCTAATCGACCTATTGTCGCGGGCAGTTATGTTCTCTCACACAAACCCTCGGCGCGTGTAGGGATGCAGCGCCACGCTGCCGCCGGGGAGTCCAGAGGGGCGACGTTAGCGCCCTTTGGCGGGGGTGTTGAGGGGGCAGCGCCCCCTATCTCGATATCTCGACAATCTGTCCTCTCTCCGCTCTCTCTGCTCTCTCTGCTTCTTCTTACTTTGAGCGGTGTCTGTGTCTGCGCTTGCCTTTTTTCAGGAGAGCGATGGAGAGTGCTGCTGCGGCGGGAATAGCTATGCCTGCTGCAATGCCGGTAGCGGGATTGGCGGGTCTGGAGGCGGGGCGGGGGGTGGTATCTATCGTCGCGGCGGCAGGGGTATTGTCGGGCACGCCGTCATCTATTTCTATAACGGGTTCGGCGGAGGTCATCCCATAGGGAGAATCTACCGTATCATCGAGCGGAGCGGCGGCATTTGCGGCTACTCCGTTAGCATAGATTATGCGTCCCGCTTCTCCGTCCTTACCGTCCTTGCCGTCTTTGCCGTCTTTACCGTCCTTGCCGTCGGCACCTCTGAGTGATGCGAGCCATTCCTGCTCGGTACCGGTAAATCCATATCTCACCGCGATATCGTAAGCGGATTCTCCTCTGCCGACTTCCTGTGCGACTCGGTTCACGATAGATGCGATAAAGCCGTCAACGCTGCCGTATTCGCGGACTGCCCAGTCGGAGAAACTCTCGGTGTTCTGCGCCGCTGTCTGTGTGGGTGCGGGGTAGGTCGCTGTTGTCTGCGGTACTGTTGGGGTCGTGGTGACGGACGCCGTTCTGAACGTATCGAGCCATGCTTTCTCGCCTTCCGTCATCTCATACTCGGACTTGCACGCGAGAGAGTAGGCTGTTACCGTTTTCAGCGATTCCACCCACTGCGAACCGGTAACTACCGCAAGTCCCGGATTGTACTTCACCGCAAGGTCATACGCGGTCATGGTACCCAGCGACATGAGCCACTGCGCTTCCGTGACCGATGCCACCGAGGCATCTCTCCCTTTCAGTATGTCATAGACCCTGCCGGTATTCTGTATCAGCGGAGTGCTTTCCGTATAGTTTATCGTTCTGCCGGCACCCGTGAACAGTGTTGCAACTGATGTTATCTCGGTATCGGTCGTTGCGTCGGACATCAGATATGACACCTTTCTGTCATCCGATACCTTCGTGTCGTATTCGGAGATCATGTCTATTATCTGCGGCTTGCTGTAGCTCGTGCCGAGCTTCTCCGAGATCTTATCTACCAGCTTTGCGTATTTGGAAGCGGCTTCGGCGGACCAGCCGTCAAAGAAATATTTCGCTATCGGCACATACTGGTTCACTTCGGTCAGTTTTGCACCTATCTCCGCTTCAGCTTTCATCTGTATATCTTCAAGAATGAAAGTGCGGAGCTGGCTTGTGGTGTAGTTGGACAGGTCATAGCCGAACTTATCGACGATATTCTTGTTAAGTGACTTGTCTATCTCGGAAAGATCCGATAACCCTTTCATCACGGCGGATGCAAGGTCGCATCTGTTTACCAGCGCGCTTGCGGCATCTTCGGTGCTGTTGTAAAGATCATTGATATACTTCGTTATCTGTTCCGCAGATATGAACTTTATGCCGAGGGTGGATTCGCCGTTCGCGTCAAGGCTGAACAGCTCCTTCTTTATCTCCTGCACTTTATCATATATGTAACTTCCGAGTATCGTGAAGTTCTCAACATTCTCCTCATAAGCGAGCGATTCCTTCAGCAGTTTTGTGATGACTTCTTCGGATTCGCTTAAATTGTAATATTTCGTATCCACATCCTTACCGTCGTAAGAGGCAATGTAATACTGCTTGTTCTTCGAGGAAAACTCGAACGTCGCGTCATAGGATGCGTCTGCAATTATCTTTATTGTAGTTTCTTTCCCGGAGGAGTCCTTTGTGAATACACGGATCTGTTTATTCGCCGCTACTCCGCGTTCTTTCAGCATGGAAACGAACGTATCGCCGTTTATCCTGTATTTTACGGTGCCGATGTATGTGTCTATATCAAGGTCGGTGTTGCCCACTATGTTGGTGGGGCTTATCCTGATATACGGGGTCTTTGGATCGGATATC
>CAMHBE010000101.1 GCA_946183095.1 uncultured Clostridia bacterium
CTTTTCGCGCTCGGCAGCCCGTCCGTGCTTTCCGACAAGGAATTCGCCCACATCCTCCGCGTACTCCGCGAGGGATTCTTCTTCATCTTCGGCCTTTTTGCTCATCGCCCTCTTCTTGCGGTAGTTGTACAGCGCCCTGAAAATGCCCGCGCCGATACCCACGGAGATGAAGCCGCCGAAGGTAGTTTCGAGCGCCGGTACGGTGAAAAGTATAGGAAGCTCCGCGCCCAGCATCTTTCCCGAGGTGAAGTATTCCCTCAGCATCCCGGTGAGCGCGCAGGATATGTCAAATCCCACGGTAAAGCCGAGTACGTCCTTCACCATGCTGCCTGCGGGTTCGAGGTAGAAGCGCGTTTCGGTCTTTGAAAGTATCAGCGAGTTGGTCACAAGTATGGGCAGATACACGCCCGCAGCCTTTATGACCGCTTCACCGAACAGCCCCTGCGCCATGAGCGACACGGGGATGTAGAACACCGCCGCGGCTGCCGAATATATTATGACGCGCACGGTATAGACTATGGTGCGGGGAACAGCCCTGCACACCAGTATCGAAGCAAAGGATACCAGCGTGAACACAAAGCACACCGCAAGGCTCTTTATGAGCGTTGTGGAGCAGGCTATGACAGGTGCCGTGAGCATACCGCTCATGAACACCATATTCTGTTTGAAAAGACCGTCACGCGGGTCTACCCTGTTTCCCATTGCAATTACTGTCCCTGTTTGTTATTTTTCTGCTCGGAGCGTCTGCGGGGCTGCTTGATGATGTGTCCTGTCTCCGTCATCTGCTCTTTCGTTTTCGGCGGGATATCCTTCTTGCGTGTCAGCATCCCGCGCATCGCGTTCATATAATTGTTTTCGTTGTCCTGTATCTGCTTTCTGCGCACAAGCTCGTCTTTTTTTCGCTTTATACGCATATTATCGGCATATCTTGTAATAATATTGGTCTTTTTGCGATTTATTTTGGTAACTTTATTGTCTATCGGCGGCATATTGAAGTTAGTCGCGGGAACAATAATTTCCATAGTGTCGGTGAGCTTCGGCTTGTTCTCGTTCTCAGCCTCTTTACGCAGCTTCTCGTAGCGTCCCATGTTCCGCTTCATGTATCCGGCGGCGTGCTTTATCGCCCTGCCTATCATGGCACACATGGCGTCGAGCCGCAGAGAAAGGGTATTGGCTATGAGAAGTACAAAGACGAAAGAGCCCTCGACCTTGCCGAAATGCCGGAAAAGACAGCCTACGATGCCTATGACAACACCGTAAACGATCTTGCCCGCTATACTTTTGGGCAATGTCTGCGGGTCGCTCGCGAGAAATACGAAACCGAACAGCAGATAACCGCTCGAAAGCTCCAGCAGCATCGTCATGCTCAGCGAGATGTCCGCAGATGCGGGGAAGAGCAGCGTGAGCAGAGCGTAGGAGCCGAGACCGAACAGCGTCACCAGCTTGGACATTGAGTGCCGCAGCATCAGGCATATCCCGCAGACCATAATGACAAGCACATGAGTGGTGCCCATTGCGCCCGCGAAGCTGCCGAGCATGATGCTCTCAAGGTTGACGGACGGCGCCGTGCCGAGCTTCAGCAGATAGTTCTCGATGCCCGCCATGAGCGGAACGCTGACATCCCCCCAGACCTCGGGACGGCTGCCCACCGCCGGGTACATCAGCATATCCGTCGGATAGCAGATGATGAGGAAGGCTATCGCCACGCAGGTCGGGTTGAAGATGTAGTTGTCCTTGCCGCCGAAGATGTGCTTCACCGCTATAGCGAGCAGCGCGCCGCCCGCCACTATGCCGTAATTGACGGATGCGGGCATCATCAGAGCGATGCACATACCTGCGGCTATGGTGGAGAGATCCTTCGGGTTGTAGGTCTTGCCGGAGAGTTTGCAGAACAGCATATCCGCCAGCACGCACACGAGCACCGAGCCGGCGCAGATGACGAATGCTCTCGCACCGCTCTGCCAGATGCTCATGCCCATGAGTACCGTCAGACAGATGAGCTGGTCGCCGTATATGGATCTCTGTTTACGCCCCGTCTTCTTCACAGCGGTCGGTTCGTATGTTTTTATGTCGCTGTCAAATCTGTCCAGCAACTCGTTAGTATCAGACATAATACTCCTTAAAGATTGATTTTTGCCGCTCCCTGTGCGGCATACAGGAGGTGCTCAACTTGTATTACGATGCGCTCAGCCGCAACACCGTAAAGATAACGCTCACCAAAAAGGATATGAGCGACTATTCACTGAAAAGCGACAGCCTGCGTGTCAGAAACGCCGAGACAAAGCGCACTCTTACCCGTTTCCTGAAAAAATTCAGGTCGGAGAGCGCTATCTTCCCGGACAAGGATATCGACAGACTGTTTCTTGAAGCGTTCCCGTCGGAGGACGGCGGGTGTGTGATGTATGTCTCCACCCTCGGCATGGAGCCGCTGCCGCCCGCCGAGCCGGAACCGCCCGTGCGCACCGTCATGTGCGTATGCACGGCGCTTGACCCGATACTCCGCCTGTGCGCGGGGCTTTCCGGCAGAACGCAGGGTTCCTCGCTCTACCGCCTTGACAACTGCTATTGTCTTGCGGCACAGATACCCGCAGATGAGGCGCAGTACACGGCACGGCTTATACGCGAGTACGGGGAATACTCCGACGATGCCACCGACATAGCCTACGCCGCGGAACACGGCAGGACGCTGTGCGGGAAGAATGCCGCAGAGGTGCTGTCCGGGCTTATCTGAGCCGACGGACCGCCTCGCCCATGTCATCGGCGCGGAACAGGAAAGTTCCCGCAACCAGCACGTTTGCGCCGGCTTCGCGGACGAGCTTCGACGTATCGGGGTTTATCCCGCCGTCAACTTCTATGTGCAGCTCCGGCGCGGCACGGCGCAGTTCGCGTATCTTCGGGAGGGTGTCGGTGATGAACCCCTGACCGCCGTAACCCGGTTCCACCGTCATGACGAGTGCCATATCGACCATGCCGAGGTAGGGCATTATCGCCGACGCGGGAGTTTTCGGCTTTACGGAGATACCCGCTTTAAGACCTCTTTTGTGTATCATGCCGATCACTTCCGCGGGGTCGCAGTCGCTTTCTATGTGGAAAGTGATGTTTTCCGCGCCGGCATCCGCGAACAGGTCTATCTGCCGCTGCGGGTGCATCACCATAAGGTGTACATCGAGGAAAGCGTCGGTGTATGGTCTTACCGCCCGGAGCACGGAGCTGCCGAAGGTGATATTTTCCACAAATTCGCCGTCCATAACGTCAAAATGCAGCCATTCCGCGCCGCCTGCCGCCGCTTTTCGGGCTGTGGAGCGCAGGTCTGACAGATCCGCGTTGAGTATGGAAGCTGAAACGATAGTATCGGGCATTATAAGTTCCTCTGTCTGCGGGAAAGCACATACGGACAGGTGCAAATGCACAATGTCACAGGGCATACTTCCCCCATGGTATTTGTAAGGTCATAACTTATCTTACCCCAAAAAACCTGCCGCGTCAAGCGTTTTGTGACCCGTTTTTCCCACATTGCAAAAAAATAGTGAATTTCAACATATAACATATTGTTTTCTGCAAAACCTTTTGCTGTGGAAAGTGCTCAAAACCTGTGGAAAAGCTGACGCGGCATTTTGTTTAAACAGGTTTTAAACGTTGAAAAAGTGGAAAATCCGCATACTTTTGTATGTGCAAAATGTCAAAAATTCGTCGTATTATCACAAAATAGTATGAATTATGTAAAATTATTGGAAATTATAAAAAAATGTTTGACATTTTGACATAAATGTGCGAAAATATAGTAAAGTATGCTTCATAAACTCCAGAAAGGACGTTTCTCATGACAAAACACAGTTCGATGCTGCGGACAGTCGTCGCATTCCTCCTCTGTGCGGGGATAATGCTGTCACTGTTCCCGGTAATTGCAAATGCGGTCTCGGTATATGTCTGGGACGGCAAGACCTCATTGCAGGAAGGACGGCTGTATTACATAACCGACACCGTAAAAGTCAAAAAAGATATCGTCATCCCGAAAGACACAAAGCTCAGTATCCGCTCCGGCGGCGAACTGCGCATCTACTCCTCGGGCAGCATCACCGTGCAGGGCGAGCTCGCCGTGGCGATAGGCGGTCTGATAATCAACAGCGGTACACTGAAAGTAAAGTCGGCGGGAAAACTCAGCATCTACGGCGTGCTCCAGTCCTCCATCAACGGCAGGATGTCGCTTGCGGGCAGCACCACCGTTTACAATAACGGCGTGCTCGAATCATCCTCCGCCACTAAGATGTACAAAGGCTCGGAGATGTACATCAAAGGCGCGGCGAGCTTTTATAAGAGCAGCGATATAAAGCTGAGCGGCACCATAACCACCACCGACCGCAGTGACCTTGAACTGCGCGGCATATTCACGATATCACTCAGCGGTACGATAGAAGTGAACGGACATCTCACTATCGGCGCGGAATCGAACGTCCGGTGCAGCGGTACGTTCATCCTCTCCGATACGGCTACATATACGCGCTTCAAGTCCATAACCATAACAAAGAGCGGTACCTTCACGGACAGCCGTCCCGAATACGAATTTGAGGACATGACCGTCGATATCCTTATAGACGAGCCGGACGTTGAGCTGCACGGCATCGACGTTTCATACGCGCAGGGCGAGAACATAGACTGGGCGACCGTTGCGGCTTCCGGCATCGACTTCGCTATAATCCGCGCCGGACGCGGCTATATTTCAGACGCGAAGCCCATGGCGGAGGATATATACTTCCGCCGCAATATCGAAGAAGCGCAGAAATACGGCATAGATGTCGGCGTGTATTTCTACAGCTACGCTACGACAGTTGCCGAAGCCCGCGCCGAAGCGGAATACTACGTCAGCATCATCGACGGATATCAGATACAGTACCCCGTTATCCTCGACATGGAAGAAAGCTTCCAGGGGGAGATCGGCAAGAAGAAGCTCACCAACATGATCGACGCGTTCTTTGAAGTCCTCATGGAGCACAACTACTTCCCCATGTTCTACTCTTACAAGGCATGGATAGAGCAGTACCTCGACATGACCACGCTCGACAAGTACGCCGTATGGCTCGCACAGGTGAGCGACTCCGTCACATACGACGGCGGCTACTACATCTGGCAGTATTCCTTCACCGGCAGAGTCAGCGGCATACCCACCGATGTTGACCTCAACATAAGCTACAAGAACTGGCCGGAGATACTAAGAAAATACGGTCTTAACAATCTGAGCGAATAAAAAAGCGGCGGTGTCAACGAGTGTGACACCGCCGTTCTTATTTATTCGTGCTTCTCGGCATTCCGCAGTTGCCGCAGAATTTGCCGGTGTTCAGCTCGCCGCAGCTGCACCGCCATTCGCCGGTCTGTTCATTGACCATTCCCGCCGCCGGAGCCTGCGGACCGGGCGGGGGACCATATACCGTCTGCAAGCCCATCTTACCGGGATCGAAGGTCTCCCGGCTCATCACGAGCCCCTGAAGCTGCACGGAGCCGATAATGGCCTCTTGCTCTTTCATGTATTCTTCAAGCTCTTCATCGGTCATTTCCTCGATCGGTTTTGCGTTATTGTTCACTGTGACTTCTCCGCCTCTTCTATTTTAAGATGTTCTTCGGCATTGTTGAGATCAACACCGCTTTTGGACATACGCAGATTTATCACGATGCCAACAAGTATAGGCAGGTAGAATGTCAGGAAACGCCATATAAATGTGGAGACGCTCGTGTAGTAGTCACCGAATATACCTTTGAAGAACGCCGCGTAACTGCCCTCTGCCGCGCCCATTGCACCCGGCAGCGGAACAAATGCCGATATCATCAGAACGAACGCCTGACACGCTATGACTGTGAGAAAATCGGTGTTGTGCTCGATGTTGAAGCCTATGTATATGACGTAGGTTATCGAGAAGTAGCAAAGCAGCTGCACCACCGTAATGAGGAACATTTTAAGTATCATAACGGGCTGGCTCTTGATAAACTTGAAATTCTCGTAGTATGTTTCAAGCTCCTTGTCGATGTATTCCAGCTTGTCCTCGGGATCCTTTATCAGCCGTATCTTCGCCAGCAGCCTGATCACGCCGTGCGCCAGCTTCGTTGTGGCGGCGCGGAAGAATGCGAGCATGAACAGCAGCGCTATCACGAACGTGTTTATGATAAATCCCACAATGATCAGCAATGTCAGCGGTTTGAGGTCTCCCTCCGTGAACATCGACAGCCGGAATATCAGGAACACCGCCGAATACAGCGTCAGCGTGAACTGATACACGATAAAGCGGCTCAGCAGCGCTGTCATTGCCGAACCCAGCGGCATACCCTTCTTGTAGTAGGTATAGATCTGCATAGGCTGACCGCCCGACGCAAATGGGGTGATGCAGTTGAAATACTGCCCTATCATCGTCACGAGGAAGGAATCCCTGAACCGCGTCTTAGGTTCGAGACTTTTCGCGGCAAGGTGCAGTCCGTAACCCTCGCCGAACCAGTAGAGCACAATGCACCCCACAGCTAACAGCAAAAACAGCGGGTTCAGCTGCAGGAGCGCGTTAATGATGTTATCTATACCCTCCGATATCAGCACGAACACCATTATCAGGAACGCTACGCCGCATATTATCAGATTTAACTTGTTGGATTTCTTCTTACCCATTATACTTTTTGTACGCTCTTCCCTTCTTTATCATCTTACGGTGCTGCCGTTCGGGATATCGGAGTCAACAAAGATCACCTTTACCGTATCGCCCGCATCCGCCGCAAGCAGCATACCCTGACTTTCTTCGCCGCAGAGCTTCGCGGGTGCGAGGTTCGCCACAAATATTATCTTCTTTCCC
>CAMHBE010000102.1 GCA_946183095.1 uncultured Clostridia bacterium
CCTCTCTGCGGCTTTTGCGATGCAAAAGCTCCACCTCACCCGCTAATCGGGGAGACACCCCTTGACCTGCGGCAGCCTAACGCTGCACCGAAATGATATTGAATACAGATATAGTTTTTGACAGACTGAAACAGTGGTGTTGTTTAAACACCACTGTTTTTTTACAGTTCGTCAATGACTGCTTTCAGCGCATCTGCCGACTTTTTCAGCGCGTCTGCTTCTTCCGTGTTCAGACTTATCGGGACATCGGACTCTATGCCGTCCTTGCCGACGATGGCGGGCATACTGAGCGATAACCCTTCAATGCCGAACGCGCCGTGCTGTATGTGGGATACCGGAAGTATCGACTTCTGGTCGAGTATCACGGCTTCACAGATGCGGCGCACCGACATTGCTATACCGTAGTAGGTGGCTTTTTTCTTTTCAATTATCTCGTATGCGCTGTTCTTCACGCTTTCCGCGATGTTGCGCATTGATGTCTCGTGGTCGTGATGACCGCGCATCTCGCAGAAATCCCCGAGGGGTACGCCCGAAACGTTTGCGCTGCTCCACGCGACTATCTCGCTGTCACCGTGTTCTCCGAGAATGAACGCGTGTACGCTTCGGCTGTCAACGCCGAGATGCTTGCCGAGGATATATTTGAGCCTTGCCGTATCGAGCACCGTTCCCGAACCGAACACACGGTTCTCGGGAAGTCCGCTCAGCTTTGCGGCGGTATAGGTCAGCACATCCACGGGATTCGCAACAACGAGGAGTATGCCGCCGAACCCGCGCTTTGCAATTTCGGGGATTATCCTGCCGAATATCGCAACATTCTTCTTCACAAGGTCGAGACGCGTTTCACCGGGCTTCTGGCTTGCACCTGCCGTAACTATTATCATTTCCGCATCCGCTATATCGTCATAGTCGCCCGCGTGTATCTCCACGGGTCTTGCGAACGGGATGCCGTGGCTTATGTCGAGAGCCTCTCCCTCCGCTTTGTCGCGGTCGGAGTCAAGGAGTACCAGCTCGGAGAAAAGACCGCTCTGCATCAGCGCGAATGCCGACGCTGAACCTACAAATCCGCAGCCGATTATTGCCGCTTTTCGTGTGTTTGTATTTACCATTTCAGACCTCTTTCTGTTTGCATTTACCGTTTTGACGGCAAAAATGTTGCAGCCGCAACAAAAATGTGGTATAATAGTGCCGAAGGGGGATAGTTATGAAAGAACTCACCGTATTCAACACATATAAAGATATCATCGCAGCCTGCCCGCTTTTCCGCGGGATATCGCAGGAACTGCTGCCCGATTCGCTGAAATTCCTGAAAGCGCAGATGAAGGATTACCGCCGCGACGAACTTATTGTAATGCTCGGGGAACCGTTCAGATACGGCATACTGCTGCTCGAAGGCAGCATAGAAGGGTCGTTTCTCAACGAGAACTACAACAAGATAAACATGGCGCATTACACCGGAGGTTCGCTGCTCGGCGAGTCGCTTGCGTGTGCGCAGGTCACGAACAGTCCCATACAGCTGCGTGCGATAACCGACATCACCGTGCTGCTGCTCGACCTCACCGTGATATACGATACCGGCGCGGTAAAACATTCCTATCAGCTGAAACTGTCCGTCAACCTGATACGCGCGATATCGGAACAGAACGTGTTCCTCAGCACTAAGATACGGATATTCGGGCAGAAGTCTCTGCGTGACAAAGCCGTTATCTACTTCGAGAGCCTGCCGAAACGCGCCGACGGAAGCTTTAAACTGCCGTTCAACAAGACAGCGCTTGCCGAATACATGGGCGTGAACCGCAGCGCCCTTTCGCGTGAGCTTGGCAGGATGAAGGAAGAGGGACTGCTCACAGCGTCGGGTGACGGGTTCATACTTCACCTGTGACGTGTGATGCACGGTACCGATCATTTCAGGAACCCGTTGATTATCTGCTCCTCCGCTTCCTGCTCGGTAAGTCCGAGGGTCATGAGCTTTATGAGCTGCTCGCCCGCGATCTTGCCGATAGCCGCTTCGTGCACGAGCTGTGCGTCGATGCAGTTAGCTTCGAGTGACGGAACGGCGAGTATCCTGCCGTTGTCCATGATGATAGAGTCGCACTCCGTATGACCGCTGCAAGCCGCATTTCCGAGCACGCACAGGTCGAGCTTCTGATAGCTGCTGTCTCTTGCGACGGAGCGGGAGACAACGTCCGCGCTGGAGCCGTCCTCGTTGAGCATCACCTTGTAGGTGCTGACCGCGCTCTGTTCGCCGTGGGTCATGAGCCTTTCGCGGACTATGAGCTTTGCGTCTTTTTTGAGTTCGGCAAGCGTCGTGCGGTGTGTGGAATCCACACCCTTTATCTGCACCATTTCCATTTCCATGGTGCTGCCTTCTTCCATATACACCTCGGTAACGGGGTCGAGGATGCGCTTTCCGGAACCGTCGCCGGAACCGTAGTGTTTCTCGACATAGCGTATCTTCGAGTTCTTCCCGATATAGAAACGGTGTATGCCGTCATGTTCGCTGTCCTGCGTACCGCAGTTGTCGATGCCGCATCCCGCGACTATCAGCACATCGCAGTTCTCGCCCACATAGAAATCGTTATATACCGTCTCTTTCAGACCGCTCTGGCTGAGCACTACCGGGATATGCACGCTCTCGTTCACCGTGCCGTCTTTTATGCGGATATCTATGCCGCTGCCCTCGGTCTTTGACTGGATATCTATATTTGCGGTGGTATTTCTGTCCACCGACTGTCCGTTTGCACGGATATTATACGCTCCCTCGGGAACTCCGTGCAGGTCTGCCGTTTCCATGAGCAGACGGAGCTGTACCGCATCTAATTTCTGCATATCATTCACCGCCTTCTTCTATTTTCGGGCATACGCTCTCCGCAAAGCCCGCGCCCGTTATACCGGGGAGTATCTCGTCCTTTGTGCCCTGTTTCGTCACCTTGCCGTCAGCGAGCACGATTATCTCGTCCGCAATGTTCAGTATGCGCTCCTGATGCGATATGACGATGACAGTGCGCTGTTTGTCGGCGCTGCGCATATTCTCGAAGATGCGTATGAGGTTGCGGAAGCTCCACAGGTCTATGCCGGCTTCCGGTTCGTCGAATACCGCGAGTTTCACGTTTCTTGCAAGTATAGTCGCTATCTCGATGCGTTTCAGCTCACCGCCGGAAAGCGATGCGTTCACTTCGCGGCTGATATAGTCTTTTGCGCAAAGCCCCACTTCGGAGAGGTACTGGCAGGCGGACGACACAGTGAGCGTCTTTCCTGCGGCAATGCGCAGAAGGTCGAGCACGGTAAGTCCTTTGAAGCGCACGGGCTGCTGGAACGCGAACCCTATTCCCATATTAGCGCGTTCGGTGATGCTCTTGTCGGTGATATCCTCGCCGTCGAGGAGCAGTCTGCCGGACGAAGGCTTCTCGATACCCGCAATGAGTTTCGCGAGGGTGGATTTTCCGCCGCCGTTGGGACCGGTTATGACAATGAAGCGGTCATCGGGTATGGAAAGGCTTATATCCTTTATGATCTCTTTATTGCTGCCGTTGTTATCGGCGCCGAATGTTATATTTTTAAGTTCAAGCATTTTTTTCGCCTCCTGTAACGGTATTATATCATATCGCTTACCGCCTGTCTGTTGCCGCGGCAACATTTTGCGAGGCGGGTGAGACACGGAATGAGTGGAATATATTTTCAGATTGATCCGGAATATTGGATCCGGATCTATATTTTGACAAACTGAACGGAGATGCACACAATGCACATCTCCGTTTCAGTCTATAAAAAACTTTCCGAATTCATTATCATTTCGGTGCAGCGCGAACGCGCCGCTGAACCTGCTTTATTGATACGCAGTCATCCCTGTCCGTAGTACGCGTTTTTTCCGTGTTTGCGCAGGTAGTGACGGTCGAGGAGTTCCTGCTGCATCGGAGCGATACCGGGTGTCATGCTCTGAGCGTGGTAGTTCATGAACGCGGCTTCTTCGAGCACAACGGCGTTGTGAACGGCATCGGCAGCGTCCTTGCCCCATGTGAAAGGTCCGTGGCTCATGACAAGCACTGCCGGTATCGTCATGGGGTCTATGCCCCTGAATGTCTCGATTATAACGGTCCCGGTCTCCTTTTCGTATTCTCCCGCTATCTCTGCGGGGGTCATCTTGCGTGTGCAGGGAACTTCCCCGTAGAAGTAATCGCCGTGGGTAGTTCCGAGCGCGATAATGCCCTTGCCCGCCATTGCGAATGAGGTCGCCCAGCGGCTGTGGGTGTGGCAGACACCGCCGAGTTCCGGGAACGCGCGGTACAGCTCCAGATGAGTGGGCGTATCGCTGGACGGCTTGTATCTGCCCTCAACGACCTTTCCGTCGGCAAGGCTCACGACTACCATATCGTCGGCTGTCATGCCCTTGTATTCCACGCCCGACGGCTTTATGACGATCATACCGCTCTCTCTGTCTACTGCCGAGACATTGCCCCATGTGAATGTGACAAGTCCGTGCTCCGGCAGCATGAGGTTGGCTTCGAGCACCTTCTGTTTGAGTTCTTCAAGCATATCACACATCTCCTAACTGTTTTTCGGCGGGAAGTCCTGCGTTGTAGCGCTTCATGAATGCTTTGAATCCCTTAACACCTGCTTCTTCGGGCGTGAGGGTCTGCTTGTCCATTCCCGCGAACACTTCTTCTTCGAGCCATTCGGCAAGCGTTTTGCCCTTGCCGCACACCATGTACGCAGCGAGAAGAGCCATGCCCCACGAACCGCCCTCGCCCGCCGTCTTCACGGAAACGGGAGTGTTCAGCGCATCGGAGAGATACTGCTGTGCAACGCCCTTCGTCTTGAACAGACCGCCGTGACCGGTGAATTGCTCTGCGGAAACGTGCTCTTTCTCAAACAGGATATCCATGCCAGAGCTGAGCGCGGCGAAGGACGACTATATCTGCGCACGGAAGAAGTTCGCGAGATCCATGTTCCCGTCGGGTTCGCGGAAGTACATGGGTCTGCCGCTCGCAACGCCCGTCACAGGTTCGCCGGAAAGGTAGTTGTAGGCTATAACGCCGCCGCAGTCCTTGTCACCGTTCAGTGAGTTGTTGTAGAGCAGATCGTATATAGCCGGCTTCGTGATATCGCTTCCGGCGAGTTTTGCGAACTGCGCGAACAGCTTCACCCAAGCGTCAAGCTCCGAACAGCAGTTGTTGCAGTGTACCATTGCAACGGGCGCGCCGTCGGGAGTTGTCACGATGTCTATTTCCGGATAGACACCCGCAAGGTCTTTTTCGAGCACCAGCATCGAGAAAATCGACGTACCTGCGGAAATGTTGCCTGTACGCGGCAGGACCGCGTTCGTTGCAGCCATACCCGTTCCCGCGTCGCCCTCGGGCGGGCATACGGGTATGCCCGCTTTCAGGTCGCCCGCCGGGTCGAGGAACTTCGCGCCGTCTTCGGTCAGGGAACCCGCATTCTCGCCCGCTTTGAGCACTTCCGGCAGTATCGCGCCGATGTCCTTGCCGAAACCGTGAGCCGCCGCCGCTTCGTTGAATTTAGCGATCATCTCGGAGTTGTAGTTGCCGCCGCTTATCGGGAACATACCCGACGCGTCGCCGATACCGAGCACCCTCCTGCCCGTCAGCAGTGAGTGGATATATCCCGCAAGTGTGGTGATATGCACGATATCGCCGATGTGCGGCTCTTTGTTCAGGATAGCCTGATAGAGGTGCGCGACGCTCCAGCGCTGCGGGATATTGAACCCGAACAGCTCAGTGAGTTCCGCCGCCGCAGTCTCCGTGGTGGTGTTGCGCCATGTGCGGAACGGTACGAGCAGCCTGCCGTCAGCGCCGAACGCCATGTAGCCGTGCATCATTGCCGAAACGCCTGCCGCACCGATAGTTTGCAGCGTAACGCCGTATTTCTCCGAAACATCCTTTTTGAGATCGGCATAACAGCCGCGTATGCCGCTGTGGATATCGTCGAGGGAGTATGTCCAGAAGCCGTTCTCAAGCCTGTTCTCCCATTCGTAAGAACCGCTCGCCGCCGGTGTGAACGTATCGTCCGTGAGGGTCGCTTTTATGCGGGTCGAACCCAGCTCGATACCGAGGAAGGTCTTTCCCTGTTCGATCTTTTCCTGTATTGTCATTTTTTTCATCTCCGTTTCCAGCTCATTCAGAAAGTATAACGCTTACTACCGAGCACTTCGGAAGTGTGAACTTTACGCCGCCGTGTACAAGCTCAGCCTTGTGCTGTGCGGGAGCTATCCTTTCGGGTGTGCCGAAATCGTTGAACTCTCTCACATCGCCCGTAAGTATGCAGGCTTCCGCGCTCTTTGCGGCAAATCCCACGACCGCACAGTCTATCTCAAACTCTTCGTCGAGCGAAGCGTTGGCGAATGTCATGGTCATCTTTCCGTCCTTGCCGAGAGAAACGGACTGCGAGACTGCGGGGATGCCGCCGCACTCGGCGTTGTCGGTGTAGCTGTACAGAAGCTCGGAATCCTGATGTGTCTTGTACATATCGAAAACGTGGTAAGTCGGAGTTTTCAGCATCTTCTCGCCCTCGGTCATGATAAGGCACTGGAGCACATTGACAGCCTGCGCGAGGTTCGCCATGCACACGATATCCGAACGTGAGTTGAAAATGTTGAGCGTTACCGCCGCAACGATAGCGTCACGCATCGTGTTCTGCTGGAAGAGGAAGCCGGGGTTGGTTCCTTCCTCGACATCGAACCAGCATCCCCACTCGTCAACGACGAGCTTCATCTTGTCGCTGTACTTCGACATAATCGCGCTGTGCCTGCGGATGAGCTCATCCATGCGGCGGG
>CAMHBE010000103.1 GCA_946183095.1 uncultured Clostridia bacterium
GATCAATTCGTGGGTGTTTTGGACAAAAAAACAACAGAAAATCGCCGAGCAGAAGCATAAAGCTACACAGCAGCTCATCGGCATTGAGGACATAACCGAACACTCGTTAAAGACAGGCTTGAACACCGAGCTTGTCTTTTTTTCTATCAAGCCGAGCAACATATCGGTTCTGTCGGAAGAAGCCCTCGGAGCGAAGATATATGCTCTGATGTCAGTTCTCAAAGGCGTGACCGAAGTAGAGCTTGTGTGCATGAACAGCCGTGAAAGCTTTGAAAGCAACAAGGCATTCATAAAAAAACGAATAGCCGCAGAGGAAAATCCTGCTGTTCGAGAACTGCTTGAAAGAGATGCCGTGAATCTCGACCACATACAGGCTCAGACGGCTACTGCACGCGAGTTCCTACTCCTCGTCAAGACTCGGAATATGAAGGAAAAGGAACTGTTCGCACATCTTAACAGAATAGAAAAAATGGTGCTTGAAAACGGCTTTACAGTCGCAAGGCTCGACAACAATGGCATAAAGACGCTTCTCGCGGTGTATTTCGAGCAGAACACCACTAATGAGAAGTTCGAGGACATTGACGGAGAAAGGTGGATCATAAATGAGTGATAAGATAAAACTGAATGTGACCATGAAGTGCAAAGCCGATTCTTACAGACAGGCGAACAACCTTTGCATTGTGGAAGAAGTCGTTCCGATCCCGGATGCTGATTTCATGCAGATGACTTCGGCACCCTTGCGTGATAATCCGCATATAACACGGCACAAAGAAAATATGTTTGCGGACAGCAGCGCGATGCACTGTGTCCTTTTCATAGCGGAGAAACAGGGCGATGGCTTTCTGGTGGAATCCGAGGGATACGACTACGCACGATATTCGCAGTACATTCCCCATGCGGCTGATATTGTCGCGGGACAGCGCAGCGGGCTTACGGAAGCGTCA
The DNA here is from genome assembly GCA_946183095.1 of uncultured Clostridia bacterium. Classification (GTDB taxonomy): domain Bacteria; phylum Bacillota; class Clostridia; order Oscillospirales; family Ruminococcaceae; genus Ruminiclostridium_E. The sequence continues at coordinate 945 of CAMHBE010000103.1, forward strand.
GAGAAGCTATGCTCGGTTCTCGACAGACAGTTGTCTTTTCTTGTGAACGAATCCCGGGCAGAACCGCACTACAGGATACCCATAGATGCTGCGTTTGACTCGCCTGAGATCAACGAATGTATGCTGGAACTTGCCCGCGAGATCGTAGCGGAACACGCAGAGTATGCAGATATACAGCTTACAGCCAATGACCGGATAGTGACTATTGACGGAGAAAAATACGATACTCTGCGGTTTATCAGTCCGCTACGTGTTGATACAGATCTGCTTGTCACATTAGCTCCGGCAGAACCGGAGAAAGCCTTGGAATATGCGGCATTCATAAACAACGAGATTGATGCGGATATTATGCTTTCTATCCATTACGGACTTATGGAGCATTGTTCGGACAAAACGCTTACAGACAAGGTGTATTCTGTTTTCCCTAAAGTAGAGGAAATGGGCAATGAACTTGTCGGTGTTACTACAGTTAAGCTCATTAAACCGCTTGACGAGCGCGATATGGAAGCACTCAAGAACTTCGTAACCGAACAGTATTCGCAGGAATGGGGCATTCGTTTCTACGACAAAGGGCTGTATTACGGTGATGAACGTATTCATATCGGGTTCGGAAATGCTGATGATTTTCAGCTTATGACCGAGGAAGAATGGACACAGTCGCAGGACGAAGGTCTTGCGTTTCAGCAGTAAGGAGATGTGAATATGAGTGAAAATAAACTTGAAACCGCTGTTGCAGGGAGACTTGCGGATATTATCGATGAAATGAAAGGTGCTAACGATTATTGCCTTTCCTATGAGCAGTTCATGTCAGACGAGAAGATAGCGGAGTGTGTGATCGACTGCGCTAAGCAGCTTACGCAGAGCCGTCCGGAGTTTTCGGGGCTCTCGATAGATCTCGGGAACGGCTTCGTGGAATTCGGACAGGCAGAGCTTAAGACCGTCCGCCTCATATCCCCGCTCAGGATAACGACTTACGATGAAGATTACGGCAATGACGAGAGTCTGTCAATGACTCATGCGGCTTGTTACAGGCACTACATCAACAGTGCAATAAGCGAATATATGATGGACGAAGAAAAAGAACGCGGACTTATGAACTGGTATGACCGTAGCGATTCCATAAACAACAAGGTCTATTCCGCTTTCCCGAGCGTAGAGAAAATAGACGGTAAGCTTATGGGAGTAACGACGCTCCGTGTTCGCGGAGAACTTACCAACGAAGAACAGAACGCCTTAAACAATTATCTGTCCGGTCAGTATAGTGACGGCTGGGGCGAGGGTTTTGAGCAGCGTGAAATTGAAACCGGCGACCGTGACTGCCCGGAAATATATGTCAGCTTCTGGAATCCGGATGATTTTGAGTTTACTGTAGAGGACGAGCAGCAGCCCGAACAGGGTCTGTCGATGTGAGGTATATATGCAGAAGAAAAAGATAAATATCAAGGAACAGCACTTCGCTACCAGAAACAACAAGGACTTCGTAGATATGATCGCGCCGTCCGTCATTAAGTTCTTTACCGATTATTTCATCTGCGGGAACACATTCCGCTGTGTGTGGGCTCTGCGCGAGTATCCGACATCTACTTCGGAACAGGCCATACTCCGCTATCTCGGAGAAAAAGACGGAGTGACGCTTCACATCTATACCCGCCATGTTACGGCAGCCGAGGAAAAGCGCATCATATCCAACGCGGCAAACAAAAACCGCTTACAGAGGACATCGACAAACAATTTACAGCAGACAGTCACTGCTGAGAACAATCTGCAGGATGTTACGCAACTCGTCGCGGATATGCATCGCAACCGCGAACCCCTGCTCCATGTGGCTGTATATATTGAGATCATAGCCGACAGCCTTGATAATCTGCGCAATATGCAGACAGAGGTACAGACGGAGCTTGTACGTTCAAAGCTGAATGTCGATAAGCTGATGTTAAGGCAGCAAGCGGGATTCACCTGTGTGATGCCGTCCGGCAGGAATGTGTTCAAGGAGCAGTTCGAGCGCGTCCTCCCGGCATCGTCAACTGCGAATCTCTACCCGCTGTCATTCTCCGGCAAGACCGATGAGAACGGCTTCTACCTCGGGCGGGATAAGTTCGGGAGCAATATTATCGTTGATTTCGATAAGCGAGCGTCCGACAAGACTAACGCCAATGTCCTTATCCTCGGAAACTCCGGTCAGGGCAAATCGTATCTGTTGAAGCTGATACTCTGCAATCTCCGCGAGAGCGGAAAGAGCATAATCTGCCTTGACCCCGAGCTTGAATACAAGGAGTTGACCGCCAATCTCGGCGGCTGTTTCATTGACCTTATGGACGGACAGTACATCATCAATGTGCTGGAACCGAAGTCCTGGGACGACGGCAGTTCCGATGACGGCGAGGAAGTCCCCGAGGCATTCAAGGCAAAGACCAAACTCAGCCAGCACATCTCATTCCTGCGTGACTTCTTCCGCTGTTACAAGGATTTCACGGACAGAGAGATCGACACGATAGAAATAATGCTGCTGAAACTGTACGAAAAATTCGGGATCTCAGATAACAGCGACTTCTCAAAGTTCACGGCAACTGATTATCCGGTCCTTTCCGACCTCTACGCGCTTATCGAGAATGAATTCAAGAATTATGACGAAAAGAAAAAGAACCTTTACGACGAGAAAACATTGCAGAACATCTGCCTCGGACTGCACTCGCTTTGTATGGGCGCAGAGTCAAAATTCTTCAACGGCTACACGAATATAACGGACGGAATGTTTGTGACCTTCGGTGTCAAGGGCCTGCTTCAGGCTTCAAAGAATATCCGTAACGCCCTGCTCTTCAATGTACTTTCATATATGTCGAACGAGCTGCTGACCAGAGGAAACACAGTTGCGAGCTTAGACGAGTTTTATTTGTTTCTGTCAAATCTCACGGCTGTAGAATATATCCGCAATTTTATGAAACGTGTTCGTAAGAAGGAATCTTCGGTCATACTCGCATCGCAGAACCTCGAAGACTTCTGTCAGGAACACATAAAGGAGCTGACAAAGCCGCTGTTCTCGATTCCGACACATCAGTTTATATTCTACGCGGGCTCGGTGGACGCAAAGTTCTATACAGACACTTTGCAGCTTGAAAACTCGGAATACTCGCTCGTCAGATACCCGCAGCGCGGAGTGTGCTTGTACAAATGCGGCAACGAGCGCTACTGTCTCTGCGTGACTGCTCCGCAGTACAAGGCGGCGCTGTTCGGCTCCGCAGGCGGCAGATAAAACAATACGGATAGAGCTGTCAGAAACGATGGCTCCTTCTGCTGGAGGTGAAAAAATACGATACAGGATCAGAAGTTCGGCGTTGAAATAGAGCTGACCGGAATAACGAGACAAACAGCTGCGGAAACCGTTGCCGATTATTTCAATACCACATATTCTCATGTCGGTGGAGCATACGATCCGTATGCTGTTCATGACAGCAGTAACCGGACATGGAAGTTTGTATATGACGGCAGTATTGACTGCAAGGACAGAAACGGTAATCCGCAAGGCAGAGACTATTCTGTTGAATTTGTTACCCCTATCTGTACCTACGACGATATCCCCGTTATACAGCAGATCGTCAGAGAACTCAGGCACAAAGGCGCGATTGCCGACAAAAGCTGTGGAATCCATATCCATGTAAACGGCGCACCCTATGACGCGAGGTCGCTCCGGAACATAACGAATATCATGCGGTCAAAAGAAGATCTTATATACAAAGCTCTGAAAGTAAATCCCGACCGTGAGCATACATACTGCAAAAAAGTCGATGAGGATTTCCTTGAGGAACTCAACCGTAAGAAGCCTAAAACACTCGAAAAGATACAGAAGATCTGGTATCACGGGAATGACGGCAGTAGTCAACATTACCACCAGTCCCGATATACCTGTCTGAATCTGCACAGCCTGTTCTCGAAAGGCACAATAGAATTCCGTCTGTTCAACAGCACCACTCATGCCGGACGGATAAAGGCATACATACAGTTATGCCTTGCTATATCCAATCAGGCTCTGAATCAGAGCTGTGCATCATACCGTAAAATGCAGAGCACAAATGAAAAATACACGTTCAGAACATGGCTTCTTCGGCTCGGCATGATCGGTGATGAGTTCAAGACCGCCCGTAAATTTCTGCTCGAAAATCTCGATGGGTGTATCGCTTGGAAAGACCCGTCACAGGCTTTGGAGCAGCGTGAACGTCTGAAACAAGCACGGCAGAAAGAATCGGTGCAAGAGCAGTCCGAAGAAAAAGAGGAACAGCAACTCGCTGGATACAGCGAACAGCCGGATACCGAGCAGGACGAAGAAGAAACCATAGCACTGGCTATGTGAAAGGAGCAACATGGCAAAGAAAAAACTTTACATCGCTTACGGCAGCAACATCAACCTTGAACAGATGGCATATCGCTGCCCTACCGCGGAGAGGGTCTCTACCGGATTTGTTGAGAATTATGAGCTTGAATTCCGCAGAGTGGCAACTATAGTTCCCAAGCAGGACAGCAAGGTGCCTGTCCTTGTGTGGGAGCTTAAACCCGAGGATGAGCAGAGACTTGACCGCTACGAGGGATTTCCCCGTATGTATCGTAAGGAGACTATCCCCGTTAAGATAGGTGACAAAGTGATTGACGGCATGGTATATATTATGAATGACGGTCAGATATCACCGCCGCCCGAATCGTATTACACCGGAATCCTGAAGGGGTATGTGGACAACGGTATGGATACATCGTATCTGAAATTAGCATCCGAGAGAGCGTACAGCCACTATTTTTTCGAGCTTCAAGAAATGTGTGTGGAATGCGATGAAACCGAGGATATCGACGAAGATGAGGACGATGATTACGACTTCGATGAGTATGACGATGATGAAGAGATCGATCCAGACATAGACGGTCAGACAAGGATCGATTACCATTCTCTGAGGATGTAAAATGGCGGCGGGCGCAATAATCGCGAAGGTCGCCGCTGCGGTATTATCGGATAAGAAAGGCCGCGAGATCGTTCTGATACTGATAACGGCGATACTTATGCCGATAATACTGATAGTCCTTTTGCTGACAGCACTACTGACCGGAGCAACGAATGCAAACGTTTCGTTTGTTGATTGCTGTTTCAAGAATGCGGCGATTCCCGCAGAATTCACAGATGAACAGTGTGAAGCTATTGAATATATGCGGGCGCAGATCGACATTATAGACAAAATAATAGCAGACAAAGAAAATGCCGATGACTATGACACGAACATGGTCAAGGCAGTTTTTTATTGTCTGCAATTCGGCGCGCAGCCTTCCGAGGACGATGATGACTTTGATATGGAGCAGTTCTGTGTCTGTTTCGAAGACATACCGTACCCGGAGATCGAGCAAGCCTATGAGAATATATCGGATAATTTCCCCGAACTGGAGGTGACCCCTAATGTAAAGACGGGTGTAGAAAACATCTATAAATACCTTACGGAAGGAGTGAGAAGATGAAATACAGAGGAATGTTCGTGGAGATAACTCCCGAGAGCGGTATATTGCGTGAGGATCTTGACGGCGGCACAAAAGTGTGTCCAGGATACCGTTATCGCGTATTCTCGGACACGGAGATGACAGATGAGTTCTGTGCCGCCGTGGGATTTGAACTGCCCGATGACAGTACGGATGAGACAGGATGTCTCAGGGGAGTTTCCCAAAGCGCCGCACGGACGCGGCGCAAACAAAGAAACTCCCTGAATGCAAGAATTGTTTGCAAGGGAGTACATCGACTGTGAACTTAAGAAGCTGGCTCAGGAAAATAACGAACAGGAAAACGGA
>CAMHBE010000104.1 GCA_946183095.1 uncultured Clostridia bacterium
TGCATTAAAAGCAATTGATGAAGAGACAGAGAAAAGAATTGACGAGATGGAAAACGGTGAATACAAATTCCCGGACAGATTTCTGAAAAAGGATTACGAGATTGCGGCGTGTACGGCTCTGTTCTGCCTTGCGATGCTGCTGATAGGCGCATTTCTTTAAAAAGCGGGGTATGAGAACATGAACAATGTTAACGATCAGACGGAGCGCGAGGCTTTTTTCGGCACTCTGCCTATAATGCGGAAAGACAGGATCTACGGTTTTCTGGACGCCCTGCTGGTGCTTTCCGGGTACTGTATAGCAACATGGAGCTACACACAGGGTTCATACCTCGCAACTCTGGTGGGGTTCAGGCAGCTTCTTATAGGCGCGTTCTTCGGGGCGCTGCTGATGCTGATAATATATCAGCTTCCTGTCATACTGTCGGTGCGGTACGGGATAGATATATGGATATGGTTGCGTACAGTGTTCGGCGGCTAAGGAACAGTGCTGGTAACGGTGGTCATAATAATCATCAACTACCCGTGGTATGCTGTCTGCGCAGACTTGTTCGCCTCGTCCATGGGAAATCTCTGCGGACTGTTCGGACTTGAACTGCCGGAAGCCGCGCATACGGTCCTTGCGATACTTTGTGTTGTATTGGGTACGCTCATAGCATACCGCGGGCTCGGTGCGATAACATGGACGACGCGTGTGCTGGTGCCGCTTCTGCTTATCCTCGGAGCGGTGGTGACGGTGATAGGCTTCGTGTCCGTGCCGTTTGATGTGATATGGGAATTTCAGCCGGAACGCCCGGAGGGTGAACCGAACATAATCCCGTATATAATGTCTGTCGAAGCAAACTTTGCGTTTGTGATAACACTTGTGGGCGGAATGGCGGAAGTTCCGCGGCTCTGCAAAAGCGAACGCTCCGGTTACTGGGCAGGCGTGCTCGGACAGGGGCTTGCGGGTTCGTTCTTCGTGGTCGTCGGGGCGGTAATGGCAATAGCGACCCAGTATGTGACCGGAGAGATGACCGATGACCCTACTCTGATGCTGGCTATGTTCTCTGTCCCTGCCCTTGCGCTGAGTTCTCTGATGCTGGTGGCATTCGCGAACATCGGTACACAGGCGGTGGGTTCGTACATATACGGGGTAATGCTGAAGTCCTCGTTCAGACGGGCGGATTACCGCATTATGATCGTAATACTCGGTATATATGTGACGCTGCTGTGTATCTGGGGAAAGATCGTTGAGTATTTCGGCTCGTTCCTCACGGTCAGTGCCTGCATATACGCGCCGCTGGCAGCTCTGCTGTTCACGGATTTCTTTATAGTCCGCAGGCAGAAATTCTCCCTTCGCTCAGCGTTCATGCTGAACGGACACACCGCTTACCGATTTACCGGCGGGTTCAACATAGTGGGTCTTATCTGCCTCGCGGCGGGTGCTGCCATATCACTGCTCATCTATGACCCGGTAAGCACCGAGATACACTGTATGCCGCTGTTTTACCTGACTCCCACCGGGGCTTCGTTCATCGGCACGGCTGTGCTTTACTTCGCACTAAGCCGCATACCCGCGATAAACCGATATCTTATGAAAGACAGAGGTGAGCTTTCCGTATGAGCGAATTATCCGCGAGAAACAAGAAATGCACAGACCCGACTCCTTTTGACCGGTTCCGTGTCCCGCCGAAACAGAACATCTTCCTGATACCGCTTATATGGCTGTACTGCTTTTTCGCCACCCGGAGCGGTCATCTGAAGATACACCGTAAGAATATGAAGGGGCTGAAGCCGCCGTACATCGTGTTCGGCTCTCACCATGCGTGGATGGACTTCTATGTGACGCCTCTTGCGCTGTTCCCGCACCGTGCCAACTACGTTTCCGAGATGGAAGGCTTTGAGTTCTTCGGCGAATGGTTATATCGGCAGATAGGCTGTATCGGGACCCGCAAATTCATCAGTGATATCGCTCTTGTCCGCAGCATAAAGCGCTGTATTGCCCGCAAAGGAATAGTCGTGATATATCCCGAAGCCCGATACGCAAATGTGGGAACAAGTTCGGAACTTCCGCAGTCCGTGGGCAAGCTGGCAAAAAATCTCGGAGTTCCTGTGGTCTGTATCAATATGCGCGGAAACTACCTCCAGTCTCCGATATGGAACACCCGTATGAGAAAACAGGCACGGCTTGACACCGAGATCGTGCAGCTCCTGACACCGCAAGAACTGAAAACCATGACTCCCGAACAGATAACCCGGGCTATCTCGGAATATCTGACTTACGATGACTACAAATACCAGCTCGAAAGCCGCATGAAGATCGATGTACCCTGGCGTGCGGAAGGACTGCATAAAGTCCTGTACCGCTGTCCCGAGTGCGGTAGCGACTTCACCATGAAGAGCGGGGGCGCCGATCTGTACTGCGAAAAGTGCGGGAACCGAGTGACCATGAATATGTACGGAAGGCTTGTGCAGGGCGTTGATCCGTATAAATTCTCTCATATACCGGACTGGTATGAGTGGCAGCGCAGATGCGTCATTGACGAGATCGATCGCGGGGAATACCGTCTCGCCGCCGAGGTGCATGTGGAAGCCCTCCCCGGCGCAAAGTGCTTTCTCGACTGCGGTACCGGTCATCTCACCCATACGGCTGAAGGCTTTACTTTGACTTTCACCGATCACGGAGAGACTTCTCCGAAGACCCTCAGCTTTTCGCCCGCTTCGATGAATTCCGTCCACACCGAGTATGACTACCGGAAACACGGTGAATGTATCACCCTCTCCGTTCCCGACTGCACATACTTCCTGTTTCCGCTCACTCCCGGTTTCAATCCCACAAAGATACAGTTCGCCGCGGAATATCTTCATTCACGGGAAATATTGCGGACAAAGGCTTGATTTCCCGCCGATTATATTATATAATGTAGTCGGGGGGGGAGAGAAATGAGAATCATATATCTGCTGTTCGATTGTGCAGTGACCTGTGCCGTGCCGATGATCTGGCTGTTCTTCGGACTTCCTTTCGGGGCGCTCGGCTCCGGGATCCTCTTTGCAACACTGTTCCTGTATATAAATGTCATGCCCGGCATCTATACAAAGGTCAGTACAAAGTTTGCCGTACTTGCGGGCGGATCCGATCTGCTCGTTACATTCATACTGTCTGTCTGCGTTCAGTCCGCTCTTCTGATATACCGTATCGTGACTTCCTGCTTTACGCCGGAGCTTGATGTACCGTATATCATTATCAGCGTGATCGTTGATTTTATAATATTCTGGAATGGCATGATACGCTGCTACGTTACTTCGTATCAGCTCGGTATAACGCTGCGTGTACTCGCAGCGGTTTTCTCGCTTATTCCCCCGGTCAATATCATTTTTCTTCTTATAATAATAGTAAAGACACGACAGGAATACCTGTTCGAGCGCAAATATGGTGCTATGGAACGCGAAAAGGCTGCTGCGCATGTGTGCGCCACACGATTCCCGATAATGCTTGTGCATGGTGTATTCTTCCGTGATACAAAGGCTTTCAATTACTGGGGACGTGTCCCAAAAGCCATAGAGCGTTGCGGCGGTACAGTGCTGTACGGAAACCAGCAGTCCGCTCTCTCGGTCGCGCAGAGCGCGTCGGAGCTTGCCGCAAAGATAGAACAGACTGTCATGCAGCTCGGCTGCGGGAAAGTCAACATCATAGCCCACTCAAAGGGCGGGCTGGATTCGCGTTATGCAATATCACTTCTCGGTGCCGACAAATATGTGGCGACCCTTACAACAGTATGTACCCCTCACCGCGGCTGTATGTTCGTGGAAAAGATGTACGATTCCATTCCGGAACCTGCTCGCTTGAAAATAGCGGCGGCGTACAATGCGGCTGCCCGTACTGTAGGTGATACTTCCCCCGACTTTCTTTCGGCAGTGGGAGATCTGCGGGAAAGCGCCTGTGCGCGTATGAACGCCGGGACACCCGACAGCCCGCTCGTATCTTATCGGAGCATCGGTTCTTACGCGAAAAATTCACGCGGCGGTAAATTTCCGATGAATGTGTCATATCTTCTTGTGAAGAAGACCGACGGCGCGAATGACGGACTTGTGTCTGTGGAGTCAATGAAGTGGGGTGAGAACTTCAGACTCGTTTCCCCACCCGGCTGGCGCGGTATCACCCACGCCGACATGATCGATCTCAACCGTGAAAACATCAAGGGTTTCGATATCCGTTCATTCTACATTGATCTGGTATCTGAACTCAAAAATCAGGGATATTGAAACAAAAGCCTGTCAAAGAAGCCGCTTCGCTTGAGATCGTGGAAACCTTTCCAAAGACTTCTACCTGCTTCGCGTTTAAAGTTCAAAGTGTGTAATAAATAAAGGCAACACCGAATCCTTTTGGAAATACTGTGAAGAGCGGCAATCGAGCGATTAGCCATACTGTTATCTCCAATTAAAATGAAATATATATGATATTATACTGTTCTTATTTTAAAAGCTGATATAAATTGAAAAAACAAGCATAAATGTTCTTTATTTCAAGTAATTGATCCTGGTCTTTGTTTACATGATCTCATGTCTTCATTACCTTAACATAGTCATCATAATCAATACCTACATCTAGTGCATTGATTTTTGGCTCAATTGCATAATCAGCCCATTTCTGAAACTCTGTCTGCAGAATCTTTTTTGAGATAGGTAGGCTTTAGTGCATCGTAAATACGTCAAATAGCGAAACCCGCTGTACATTGGTTTGGTACAGCGGGTTTCTTATGGGGGACATGTCATTTTCAGCCGGTTTTTCATATTGTTGATTTGTTCTGTTTCTGTGATTTTGTATTCGTCATCAGCTGTTTGCTTGACACCATTTTTTCAATGCAAAGCATACACCGATCTCCACACATACTACAATAACGGCATTCATCAGAAATATAAATGTGAGCAACAGTGCAACAGGTATTCCTGTAAGCTGAAATGGGAGAAATATAAGGTTTTCCGCGCCTGACAAAATATCCTCTGTGCCATAAAGGAACAGGTATCTTGCCACCATAGCAAAATAAAACAATGCAGAGAATGCCACGGAAAGAATAACTCCATTCCTCACCCTATACATTTGCAGCTTCCGGCTGCCGTTCTTCAGTGATCGCGCAAATAACGCAAAGCCGCTTACCCTGTCTGTTCCATAGACCGGAAATGTAAGAAACAGCATAAGCACTGTCGGAACAAGAACCGTGAGCGGATCACCTTCATATATCTTTCTGTAACCGGTGTCATAGATAAGTGAAGAGCAGGGAAGATCCCTCAGCGTATCATACTGTCCAACAAACCGGGCAAAGGAACGCTCTCCCATGAGCTGCTGCGACAGTGCCGCATACTGTGTGTTGTAGTCGGCAGCGGTGAGCTTGCCCTGTAAAAAAGCCTCTGATAAAGCCGACATATCGCTGCGAACGCCGTCAAACCGCGCCTGTTCTGACTTGATGTAGCTCACGGTATTTTCCGTGATAATACCTCCGCCGGCACGGATATAGTCAGCGTACATCATATCGTCGATGTCGAGGGGACGGGTGATACTGCCCAGCCACAGGGCAAATCCCGCGATGAACAGTGCTGTTATCACAAGCCCCTTGTGGGAGATGAATGTTCGGTAAAGCTCGTTTACCCATATTTTACAGCTTACACGGCGGTCTTTCATTTTCGCCTTTCTTTGCTCCGCCGGAGCCGAGCATTTCCGATAAAGTGATACAGTAACAGCTGTCAGCGTAATCAGTATCAACATACACGCAGACAGCGCAATAACCGCCGGATTTACTGGCTCGCCGAACACATTGACATTGATATAATTCCCGAATAGTTCGTCGGGGGCGGATAATGCGGCGGGGGAGGAGAATTTCAGAGATGCAAGTGCTGATACGCTCCCGATGCCGTAGTAAATTACCGTTGAGACAACTGCCGCCGAGTAGGTAAACAGCACCGCGGTCTGCTTTTGTGTAAAAAGTGACAGCATTGCAGTGAGCTCGCCGAAAACCGAGACTGCCGCTGTTTTCTCAAGCAGCGATAGCAAAATAAATCCGATGACCGGAATATTCAGTGTGGTGTTATAATATCCTGCAAGCGAACACAGCGGACGTAACAGATCACCAAGTCCGAAGCGAATCTCACCGGCAAGCCCTGCCGCAGTTGTTCCCGCAAAGAGGACAATAAACGCTGAAATAACAACAGTACCGGTCTTTGCAAGGGCAAACCTTGCATTTCCATTTTTCAGCGATAGCGTCAATATCGTTCCGCCGTTTCTCTCGCTGCCGAACAGCAGCAAAGCCGTCATGACTGCCGCTGTCAGCGCAGAAATATCCACTGCGTAATTGCAAAGGACGCGTTCACATCCCTCGCTTGGATAATACTGAGGTGATGCTGTTATCATAGGCGCGTAAGCAGCCTTCGTGAGGACCGAGTTTTTCCGCTCAAATTCGCCGCCGATAATGGACAGCAATACATCGTTGCCGTTTGTTATGCCGTCAATGTGAGCACTGTAATTCTGCAATCCTATATAGCCCGAATACTCACGCTTGTACAGTTTGAGCAGGTCATAGACTTCCACTGAATTTTTGGTATTGTTCTTGTACTTCTCAATGTATTTCGCAGAGCGCTCGTCACTGAATGCAGGAGTGTCAAGCTCTCCCCACAGCAGAGCGTCATATATCGTCAGCTCAAGCACCCGTTCTTCAAGATGTACACCGATCTCCTCGTCAGACAGTACGGATATGTCCGCGCGGAATTCGTTATATGCTG
>CAMHBE010000105.1 GCA_946183095.1 uncultured Clostridia bacterium
GTCGCCTGATATGCAGATACCCACTTCGCCGCTGTCTGTTTCCGTCAGCACATCGGGCAGCTCCGAATGAGGGTACGCACACTTCACGCCTACAGTCCCACCGTTCACGACCGCCGCCGCGACAGCTTTTGCAGCCCGCATATCACATATAACAAGCCCGTTCGCTTTTGCGAACACATCGGGCGAGAACAAGCCCTGAGCATCTGTCGCGGTCGTTATGACCGGCACCGCGCCTATTACCCCGGCTATCCTCTCCGCAAGAGCATTTGCACCTCCGATATGACCGGAGAGCAGAGGTATCACATATTTCCCGCCGTCGTCGATCACAACGACCGCCGGGTCGGTAAGTTTCGAGCTTACAAACGGCGCTACAGCGCGGACAGCTATTCCCGCCGCGCAGATAAATACCAGCGCTTCGTAGTCGTGAAACGCTCCGGCGGTCAGCGCGTTTATATCGGAAAACGACTGCGCCTGCGCATCGGTGTGCTTCCCGAAACAAAACCTGTCGCCGCCGATCATTCGGGAAAGTTTCCGCCCCTTTTCGGTAAATGATATAAGCGCGGTCTTCATGTCTTTGCCTTTCTGTACCCCGTTTCAAAAGCGCTGTCATAGAGTTTCGACAGTTCATACCCGCTGCCGAGGACGTTCCCGACAACTATCAGCGCGGTCTTCGTGATGCCGTTGTTTACCGCCGTTTCTTGAAGTGTGCCGACTGTGCAGCGGCAGACTTTCTCGTCATCCCACGTCGCGCGGTAAACTATCGCGGCGGGAGTTCCGGGCGCGATACCGCCCTTTTGCAGTTCTGCCGAAACTTCCGCAGTCATCCCCGCGCTCAGGAATATCACCATTGTGCAGCCGTGGGCGGCTAACGCGGCTATCCCCTCACCGTCGGGAACTTCCGTCCTGCCCGCCATGCGCGTTATCACCACCGACTGCGATACCCCCGGCAAGGTGTATTCCGCGCCGAGTGCCGCCGCAGCCCCGAACATCGAGCTAACTCCGGGAGTTATCCTGTATTCTATGCGGAGTTCGGCGAGTCTGTCCGCCTGTTCGCGCAGCGCTCCGTAAAGCGACAGATCGCCCGTCTGGAGACGCACGGTATTTTTTCCCCGATTCTCCGCTTTTTTTATGATATCAATAATTTCCTCCAGCGTCATTTCAGCACTGTTATATATCTCGCAGCCGCTTTTCGCGTATTTCAGCAGTTCCGGGTTTACAAGCGAGCCGGCGTATATTATCACGTCCGCAGACTGCAACAGTCTCATGCCGCGCACGGTTATCAGGTCAGCCGCACCGCAGCCCGCTCCCACAAAATCAACCATCGTATTCCTCCGCTATGCGTTTTATCAGTTCATCGGCACCCGCTGTTTTCACGCGGACACAGTGCGTGTCCGAGAACATCACCGCCGCGATATCTGCCGCACCTTTTACTTTCGCTTCAAGATAATATCCCGAACGCTCTGCGAGCACCGCAAGAGTTCTGTCCATATACCCCGCTTCTTTGAGGATATCCAGCGCGGCATCGGCAGTCGCGCAGTCCGGTATCTCACGCAATGCGGCGACAGGTGCTCCCGCAAGCACCCCGCAGGTCACAAGCACGTCCATACGCCCGTCTGCCTGCGAGGAGTGCGTGTTCATTATCCCCGCGCCGAGCTTCACCAGCTTTCCGATATGTCCTATTATCAATATCCCGCGAAAGCCGTATTCGAGCGCGATATCTATAGCGTCGCCGATGAAGTTGCTTATTTTTACGCTCTTTTCGAGGTCAAAAGGCAGTTCTCTGCGGATAAAGTTCTCGCTGTAATTCCCGAGGGTGAACAGCAGTGTCTCATGTCCCTCGGCTTTCCGCATTTTTATCTCGGTGCGTATCGTATCGACAAGTGCGGCATTGCTCATAGGCTCGATGATACCACTTGTACCGATGACGGATATGCCCCCGACGATGCCGAGCCGAGGGTTATATGTCTTTTTTGCAAGCTCCTTGCCGCCGGGTATGCTTATCATCACAGAGAAGCCGCCGTCATACCCGTATTTTCCGGCGACCTTTGACACTTCCTCGGTTATCATCCTTCTCGGGACGGAGTTTATAGCGTACTCTCCGACAGGCTGATCGAGACCGGGCTTTGTTACTATTCCTATCCCTTCGCCGCCGGTTATCGTGATCCCCCTTTCGGTCTCTGAGACTTCGGCGAAAACGAGTATGCCGTTCGTTATGTCCGGATCGTCGCCGCTGTCCTTTTTTATTGCACAGGACACAGTATCACCGTCGATGCGCGCCTCGAGGACATCAAGTTTCAGTATTATGCCCTTCGGTGTCATAAGCTCAACGGAGTCGGGTACATTGCCCGATAACAGCATTTCAGCGGCAGCCTTTGAAGCCGCCGCCGCACACGAGCCCGTGGTATATCCGCAGCGGAGCATTTTTCCGCCGCGGTATACGAATTCATTCATCATGTTTTCAGATGCCCTCGGAGCTGAAAATAAGCTCACGGTCATACCATTCTTCCTTTTTGATGCTCCATGCCGCGCAGTTTACGGGAGTATCGAGAGCGGCTACCGGAACGGTGTATGTATATTTGCCGTCAGCATTCTCAACAAATGGTATGCAGTCGCTTTCAGCGGCGTTTGCAGCTTCTTCTGCGGTACCCATATACAGCTTGCCGTAGCCCGTGCCGCTGAGCGTCATCACCGCAGTCATTTCGCCGTTCGCAACAGTAAGCTGACAATCGACGACCCTGAACATCGAGGAGCCGGACTCAACGGTTATGCTGTATGTGCCGTCGGCAACGGTCTTTGCCGGGGCATCCGCTGCGGTGTTTGCTGCCGCGTCAAGGGGCTGTGCGTTCTTCACATGCTCGACATATATATCGCGCACCGCCTCGATCTCGCCCAGACCGCGGAGCACGGGAACTACCTCGAATCCCTCATTGGTAAGTATCGTTTTCCATGAATCTTCCTCATCTCCCGCCATGTCATTGTTGGCGTGGTCGCCGGCAACTACCATGAGAGGTTCAAGAACTACGCGCTTATAGCCGAAGTTCTTTGCGAATGCAACAACGTCCTCGATAGAAGGCTCCGCTTCTACCGTGCCGATGCAGTAAGGTTTTTTGCCCGCATCTATGAGCTTCTGCTGAAGAGTTGTATATGTGGCATTCGAGGGATGTTCGGTCCCGTGACCCATGAACACTATAGCCGTTTCACCGTCGTCAAATTCTTCCGTCGCAACGGTTATCGCGTTTATCACGTTTGTGTAGTCCTCGTCGCTCGTCAGCAGCGGAGCGCCCACTTTCACACTGTCGAATTTATCCGCCTGCGCCTTTACGACTTCTATAAGGTCATCGTACTCATAACCGCTCATGACGTGGGTAGGCTGAACGATAAGCTCCTTCACGCCGTCGGCTTCAAGCCGCGCGAACGCTTCATCTACATTGTCGATATCAAGTCCGTCGCGCTCCTTGAGCTTGTCTATGATGATCTGGCTCGTGAATGCGCGGCGCACTTCCTTGTCGGGGTTCGCTTCCTGTACGGCATTTTCTATCGCGCCTATGGTCTTGTCGCGGCTGTCGTTGTAGCTGGTGCCGAAGCTGACCATGAGCACGACGGGCTTTACATCAGCGGTCATATCCGTGTCGTCTTCCGGAGCATCGGTCTCTGCCGCAGTTGTCGTGGTGGTCTCGGCGGCAGTTTTCTCTTCTGCCTTTGCTGTAGTTGTTGTATCAATCGCAGCAGTGCCGGAAGCCGTCTGAGCTTTCTCCCCGCCGGAGCAGCCGCCTGCTGCAAGCACACATACAGCTGCGCTGAGAGCAGCCGCAACTATTCTTCTTAATTTCACTTCAATTACCTCCTGAAATATTTTTGTGTTTCTGTTTATGTTGACTGTGCGCACAGTTTCAACCGTAATATTTGCTGTAAAGCTCTGCGGAAATGTCGAAATGTTCCGTCAGCACAGACCTCCCGAGAAGCTCCGGAGGCTTTCCGAGTCCCGTGCAGTACCCGTTTTTGAGCAGAAGCACGGTGTCCGATATCTTCGCCGCAAGCTCCGTTTCATGCAGGGACATGACCACCGCGATACCGCGGCCGCGCCGCAGCCTGTCCAGCAATTCGAGAAATGTAAGCTTATAATGTATGTCAAGGAATGATGTCGGTTCGTCGAGCAGCAGCAGCTTCGGTTCGCGGCATACCGCCCTCGCGAGCATGACACGCTGTTTCTGCCCGTCGCTTATCTCCCGGAAATAATTTTCTGCGAGTTTTTCGGTGTCCGTGATCTCCATAGCTTCACGGACAGCCTCTTTGTCTTTATCTCCGAGCAGCCCGAAAGTACCCGTATACGGGTATCTTCCCGTCTCGACAACGTCCCGGCAGGTCATCATATCCGTTTTCGGACGATCGGTGAGCAGTGCCGATACAAGCTTCGCAAGATCGTTTCTTTTCATTTCCGACACATTTTTTCCTTCGATCAGCATTTCTCCCGAAAGAGCCGGTATCTGTCCCGCAAGCGTTTTCAGCAGTGTGGACTTTCCCGAGCCGTTCTGACCGATGAAGGTCAGTATCTCCCCACCGTTCACAGTGAACGATATGTCGTGTGCGATCTCGCGCTTGCCGTAACCGGCACATATATGCTTAACTTCCAACATTATCTTTATTCTTTCTGAGCATTATCATCAGCACCACCGGAGCGCCGAGAACCGATGTCACCGTGCTTATCCCAAGCTCCGACGGAGAAATGACAGTGCGGGCGATAATATCACTGATAACGCAGAACACACCGCCTCCGATGAAGCACGCGGGTATCATTATCATCGGCTTTGCCGTACCGAACAGCATCTTCACCAGAAACGGCACCGCTATCCCCACGAATGAGACCGGTCCAGCAAACGCCGCCACACAGCCCGACAGCAGGCTCGACAGCAGTATTATCGCTATGCGCACGGCTTTTATGTTCACACCCATGTCAACGGCGTAGCTCTCGCCGAGCTGATACGCGCCTATCGGTTTCGACATGAAGAACACCGCCGTCAGCGCCGCGAACACTATGACCGCGCACACGACGAGGGATTCCGACCGGAAACCGGAGAATGTCCCCACCGACCAGCCGCGCAGGTTCACGATGTCCGAGTCGTCGGCGAAATTCACGATGATATCGGTTATCGCCGTGCATATATAGCCTATCATGACACCGCACACCACCAGCAGCGACATACTGTGTATCTTTGACGACATCAGCAGCACCGCCGACATTGCAAGAAGAGCCCCGACAAATGCCGCGAACGCCATGAACGCGGAGTTCAGAGCTATCGCGCCCTTTGCCGCAAGTATCAGCGTCACCGCAACGGTAAGACGTGCGCCGGAGGAAATGCCCAGCACGAACGGTCCCGCTATGGGATTGTGGAAATACGTCTGGAGCATATACCCCGAAAGCGACAGCGCGCCGCCGAGTATCAGCGCCGCGAGAGTGCGGGGCAGCCTTATTTTCAGCAGTATCATCTCCGCCGTATCGTCCGCACCGCCGCCTAAAAATATCCGAAGCACCTGATCGGGCGTTATGTCCGCGCTGCCCGCAGAAATGCCGAACAGTGCGGATATCACCGTGAGCGTGCTCAGAAGTACGAATGATAACAATATCCGTTTTTTCATTGCAGTCTGTATATGTGTTTCGTTTCACCGCCGCTGTCGGAGAATATGGTGTAGAGGTCGGTGAGTATCTCGCCCGTGCTCATTATCTCCTGATACACGCTTTTGTCTGTACACCAGACATTGCCGTTCTTCACGGCGGCAAACTCTTTCAGGAGCTCATTCTTTGCGGTAAGTTCCGCCACGCTGTGCAGCTCGCCCGCTATGTTGGAATTGTATATTATGATGTCGGCATCCTTAGCGTGCAGGCAGAATTGTTCGGGTTCGAGCGTCACCGACGATGAGGCGTTGTCCTCGCCGATGAAGTCGAACACATTCTTCCCGCCCGCCAGCTCGATCATCTTCGTGATGTAATCGCCGGACTTGCGTGTGACTATCCTGCCGGAAGCCGTGATATAGAAGAATACCGCGGTCTTTCCGCTGCCGCCGGCATCTGTCAGCTTGTCAAAGTGCGCTTTCTGCTCCTCAAAAAGCTTTTCTCCGAGTTCAGGACAGCCTGCCAATGCCGCATAGACCTTTATCCACTCGCAGCGCCCGAGAGGATGAGGCTCATAGCTCGAACGGTCAACGAATACGGGTATGCCGAGCTCTTCAAGCTTCTCCTTCACCTTCGGGGCATGGCCGGACATGGTGGACTGCACCGACAGTCTGCACCCCTCGGACAGCAGAAGTTCATAGTCGGGTTCGCTGTACTTTCCCGCGTATATGATATCGCCGCTGCGCATTGCTTCCCGTGCATTTTCTATGTACCAGCTGTCCGCTTCAAGGGACGAGAACCGGATATCCCCGATCCTGCCCAGAGCATCATAGAAGCACATCACTGCGCTTGCCGCCATATATATCATATCCGTGCTTCGCGGCACCACGGTGATATTTCCGTCAAGTTCCGCAGGGGCACTGTCAGTAACGAGATACGCGCTCCCGTCGTCCATTGTGATCAGTGTGTCTCCATTCCCGTAACCGTATATGTCGAAGCACTCCGCATAGGTATTCTCCGTTTTCTCCGGTTCACCGTAACCGCTGATGTCCGGCAGTCCTCCGTTCGCGGAAGCACTTTCCTGCCCGCAGCCGCAGAGGTTCGCGATAAATGCGGCTGCAAGTAGAACAGCGATTGCTTT
>CAMHBE010000106.1 GCA_946183095.1 uncultured Clostridia bacterium
CTCGTGATATTCAAGGAGAGCTACGGCAACGCGCTCGTGCCGTTCCTTACATCGGGCTTTGAGAAAATATATGTGTGCGATATCAGATATTTCGACCTGAACGCTGTGCAGTTCTGCAAAGATGTCGGAGCCACCGACCTGCTCTTCGCTGTCTGCACATTTACCGCAGCAGGCGGCAACGGCAATTACCTGAAGCAGCTGCTGGGGTGAGAGTGTGAGAGGACGAGAGTGCGAGAGGGCGAGAGGGCGCTTCGCTTGAGAGGGTGAGAGAGCGCTTCGCTTGAGATCATGCCCTGCGCGGGCGGCGCCACGCTCGGCGTGGAGACGTTACACGCCGCGATAATGTTGTTGAGACTTGCGATAGGGCAATATGCGGCGCGCTCCACATAAGATTTTGCGGAAACGTGAGAAAGTGCTTCCTATATGACCGTGTACAGAAAATGCACTAGACCCGCAGAGTTTGGTGTGATATAATTGCAGTGCCGAAGAAAAAAGAGGAGGTAAATATGGAAGGGAAAAATATTTTTGAGTACCCGTATGACGGGGCGGCTATAATGGCAAAGCGCAAAAAACTGCGCAGAGAAATGCTCGAAGACGGATCGAGCCGGATCCGGAAAAAAATAGCGATACTGGGCGGCTCCACCGCCGACGCGGTAAGGGAAGCGCTGGAACTCTTCCTGCTCAATTACGGCATAGAGCCGGAGTTCTACACGTCCGAATACGGGCAGTATTACAACGATGCGCTGTTCCCGCCGGAAGAGCTGATACAGTTCAAACCGGATATCGTGTATGTTTATACAAGTTACAGGAATATCACGGCGTTTCCGGACGTTCACGACAGCGAACAGGATGTTCAGGCAAAGCTCGATGAAGTGTACGGCGGGTTCCTCGCGGTCTGGGAGAGCATCAGGAAGAAGTTCGGATGCAGCATCATACAGAATAATTTTGAGCAGCCCCCGTTCAGGCTTCTCGGAAACAGCGATTTCTCCGACATACACGGCAGAGTGAATTTCGTGAACAGGCTCAACATGAAGTTTGCGGAATATGCCGCCGCACATGAGAATGTGAATATATGTGATATAAATTATGTGTCGGCGTGCTTCGGGCTTGACGCGTGGTGCGACACGACACAGTGGTATATGTATAAATATGCGCTGTCGATGCAGGCTGTGCCGTATCTTGCCGCGAATATAGCGGCTATTATAAAGGCGATGCTCGGGAAGAACAAGAAGGTGCTCGCGCTCGACCTTGACAACACCCTCTGGGGCGGTGTCGTGGGTGACGACGGTACGGAAGGCTTGCAGATAGGCAAAGATCTTCCCGGTGGTCAGGTGTATTCGGAGTTTCAGGAGTACGTCAAGCTGCATAAGGATATCGGCGTGCTGCTGACGGTATGCTCGAAGAACAACGAGGAGACCGCGCTCGAAGGTCTGGGACATCCGGACGGGACGCTGCGCCCCGAAGATTTCACGGTCATAAAGGCTAACTGGTTCAATAAGGATGAGAATATACTCATGACGGCGGACGAGCTTTCTCTGCTGCCGGAGAGCTTTGTTTTTGCCGACGACAACCCCGCCGAAAGAAAGATAGTCGCGGACAGGATAAAGGGCATAGCTGTGCCGGAAATGGACGGCGCGGAGAACTATATCAGAACGCTCGACAGGAACAGGTATTTTGAGGTCGTAAGGCTTTCCGAAGACGACATGAAGCGCGGCGAGATGTACAAGGCAAATGCCGAGAGAGCGGCGGCTATGCGCTCCGCGGAGGATTACGGGGAATACCTCGACAGCCTTGAAATGAAAGCCGAGATAAAGCAGTTCGTTCCGATGTATATTGCAAGGATAGCCCAGCTCACCAACAAGAGCAACCAGTTCAACGTTACCACAAGACGTTACACCGAGGGCGAGATAGCGAATATCAGCCATGACCCCGCGTACATCACATTATACGGCAGACTTTCCGACAAGTTCGGCGATAACGGTGTGGTGTCCGTCGTTATCGGGAATATCCGCGGTACACAGCTGCACATCGACCTGTGGATAATGAGCTGCCGCGTGCTAAAGCGTGATATGGAGTTCGCCATGCTCGATGAACTCGTAAGGCTTGCAAAGGAAAAGGGGATAGATACGATATACGGGTACTACTATCCTACAGCGAAGAACGGCATGGTGCGCGGACTTTTCGGCACTTTCGGATTTGAGAAAGTCTCCGGTGACGAGCAGGGAAATACCGTCTGGAAGCTCCCGACAGACAGTTATGAGAATAAAAATGTACACATTTCTGTAGATAAGTGATATTTTTTTGAAAAAAACTATTGCAATTTAAAACAGAATGTGCTATAATAGTGGCACGAATGGCGATAAAACGTTTTCGCTAATAATACTGTTTTTTACGGAGGAAAATCATCATGAAGAAGACAAAGCTTGCTGCTGCTGTTGCCGCAACCGTTGTATCCGCTTCCGCTCTTGCTCTTTCCGCAGGTGCATATAACGCGTATATCGGTCTCCAGACAACAACTTACAGCTTCAGAAACGCTTGGACAGAAGGCTCTTACGGTAAGGACACTCCTTACTTCAACAGCTGGATAGTTTGGGGCGACGGCGATAACCCGGAGGAAACATTCCCCGAGTATGAGGATAACTTTGATTATGATATCAACGGTTATGCTCTCCCCGCAACTTATACAGACGCTTCTTTCGACAGTGACGGAACTTATACCGTCAAGGCTGAGGGCATCGACTGGGATCTTAAGGACGAGTCCGACTTCAACCTCGTTTTCGTATCCACAGACCTTCCCGCAGATCAGGGCATCGAGATCAAGGATATCAGCGTTTCCGTTGACGGCACTGTTGTAAAGACACTCGATTCTTTCGCTTACGATCCCACTGTTCAGTATATACAGGTAGATCTCGCCAACATCTGGAATCCCGATGTAGGAGCTTGGGGTCTTGCATTCCCGTCCGATTCCGTGGCTATCACATTTACAGTTGCAGGTCTCGGCGCAGGTGAAGCTGCAGCAGATGCTGCTCCCGCAGAAGAAGCTCCCTCTACAGGTGATGTTGCGGCAGCTACGGACAGCTCCAAGGGTTCTCCCGATACAGGCGTTGCAGACGTTGCAGTTATCGCAGGTCTCGGTCTTGCAGCAGCAGCTGGCATCGTTGTAACAAGAAAGAGAAAGTAATCATATAGAACTTTCTGTAACTTTTTTGTAACAATTGAACAAAAACAACAAATCCGCAGTTTATTTTTGTATAAATTGCGGATTGTTTTATTGTGTAAAATGTTGTATAATAACGCTGTACGGGCATGATAGGCGTGCCCTGGCATTTTTAAACTAATGGAGGATCAATCAAGATGAAATTAAGAAAACTTATCGCCGGTATGGCTGTTTCGGCAGTTGCCGTTTCTTCACTCGCAGTTGCAGCAAGCGCTAACGAAGCGTTCCTTATGTATACAGACGACAGCTGGCTTTGGGGCTGCTGGAGCGCAGCGGAATTCCCGGCAGGCACAGTAGATGTCACCGCTGACGGTACATATTCCGTATTCGTAGACAGCACTATCTCCACCGCTCAGGCAGAGGATGAGGAAACAGGCGAGCTCGTTCCTATGGTAGCTAATGGCGCAATGGTATTCTGCGTTGATATCGACGGTCTCGCAACCGATTACGGTTTCGCAAGCGCAGGCGTTGACGGTGTAGTAACAAGTGCCGACAAGATGAAGCTCTGCAATGACAATGGCGTCTACATTTCCGATGTCAAGATCACAACATACAACGCTGACGGCACTTCTTCCGATATCGCTGTTGACCAGTCCAAGGTCCTCTACGGTGATATCGAGGGTAACGGCAAGCTCAGAATAGAGATCCAGAACGAATACGGCGATACCGCTAAGGATCCCTGCATCGACAAGAGCACTATCAGCTTTGATGAGAAGATCGAAGTAACATTCACTATCTCAGGTATTAGCGGCGTACCTGCTAATGATGCGGCAGAAGCTCCCGCTGAGGAAGCTCCCGCTGAAGATGCTGCTCCTGCGGAAGATGCTGCTCCTGCGGAAGAAGCTCCGGCTGCTGATACGGCTCCCGCAACAGGTGACGTTGCAGCTGCTACAGACAGCTCCAAGGGTTCTCCTGACACAGGCGTTGCGGATGTTGCAGTTGTTGCAGGTCTCGGCGTAGTTGCGGCAGGTGCTCTCATAGTTGCAAAGAAGAGAAAGTAAGCTATTAAGCAAGAATAATTATAAAGGACTTCGGTATCAGCCGGAGTCCTTTTTTGTATCATATATTGCAGTGCGGCAAAGCGGATCCATGTTTCGTTCAGGCTGTAACCGGGGCTTTTATCTTCTTTATAAACTTCGGGAGAAGAAGCCACAGTATGAGGATAACGGCTCCGGCTGCGGATGCCGCGATGCCTTCGGTAAGCAGCGGTGTCCGGTATCGCAGCTCGATGCTGTGAGTGCCTGCGGGTACCCGGATGCCGACAAGACCGTTGTTCACTTTGAGAACGTCTGTCTCTGTACCGTCAACAAATGCTTTCCAGCCGCTGTTGTGTGATATCGAGAAGAAAACGATGTTTTCGCGTGACAGGTCTATGGACGCGGTGATACCGTCCTTCGAGAAGACCGTGTTATATGCGCACTCTGAACGTCTTTGCTCTATAAGTTCACTGTATTCGCTGTCAGAGACAGGCGAGTAGCTGCTGACGGGCAGGATGTCGGAAAACTGTTCGGGGTCATCGGCTATGAGATATTTCAGATATGCGCGGTGCTTTTCTTCCGTGCTTGGGATGCTGTCAAATGCGGCGCGGGAAAGGGTGCGGTCGTAGGTAAAGCCCATAGGTATGTAGTTGGGGTTTTCGCAGATCAGGTATTCCGAGAAGTCTGCGGTTTTTACGAACGACGAGTATTTTTCCCGCTTGCCGGGTGTGATGAGATAATACTTTACTGAAGCGAGATCTGCGAGTTCGTGACGTTCTTCATCCATAACGCTGTAAACGCCGCTGTTCATCACCATGTCTGACGCTTCGAGAAACTCCCTGAACCCCGGGTCGTGGAGGCTGTTGAAATAAACCGGGCTGTCTGCACCCCAGACAAGGTTGAAGTTTGCTGCGGACATGGGGACTGCCATACGCAGACCGGTGTCAACGGTTTCGGGCAATCTTTCGCCGAATACATACATATCCGCGAGAATGTGCTTATCTGTCGGGTCTTTCATTGCAAATGCCGTCAGATTGTAAAACTGCATTATCCCGAAACAAAGATATATCCCGATATATGAAAAAATATACAGCTTTGGTATGAATTCACGGTCGCGTTTGCCGCACACCGCGGCGATCAGGAGAACGAGGGAGATCGCTGCTGCAGCGAGGTCTATTATGCCGAGGGGAGAGTTGAACACTGCCGAATTTGACGTTGTATCGAAGAACCACTGTTCGTTGTATAAAGCTCTGTAAAGTATCAGCCCGCCGAGCACACTGCCGCAGGCTATGATGCCGGGCTTGAAGCTGATGCCGCGCTCAAGGGCTTTGACGGATACCGCCGAGCCCGCCAGCATGGGCATATAGTACCACCTTGCGTAGTATGCGCTGTTGAAAGCGGAGAAAGATTGGTTGAGGACGGGAACGAATGCAAATACTGTGCATACCGCGAACAGCGCCTTTTCCCATGTCGCCTTGCGGGAAGCAAAGCAGTAGGAGATGACACCCGCCGCGGAGAAAAACGGAAGATATGCGGCAACGGAAGCCATAAGGGTCCCGAAGGGATATGTGCTGTCAGTTTCGGGGAAAAGCGTATCCAGCGCAAAGCCGTCCGGAACCGAAAAAATGCTCTGGATAATGCGGAGGTACTTGAAAATGCTGTTGTAGAAGAACATTCCCTGTACGTCCATGAATCCGGTAGCTTTCGGACTTTGCAGGAGAGCTCCCGCGACGGGCAGCAGCACCGCTCCGGCTAGCATTGTTCCCGCTGCTGCTTCGAGCGCGGTCATGCCGAGACGGCGCAGCGTCCCTTTCACGTCACGGCTGATGTAACGGCAGCAGAAATATATAACCGCAAAGACCGCCTGCCCGAAAAAGAAGTAGTAGTTCGTCAGTGCCATTAGTGCGCATGACAATGCGAATACGCCTTTCCTGCGGTTTTCGCAGAGTTCGTCCAGCGCGGTGAGAAAGAGCGGGAACAAAGCTATGGCATCTGTAAAATGGAACACGGTGTTGTACGCGCTGAATGACGAGAACATATAGACCATGCCGCCTATGACGGCGTAATGGCGGACATCGGTGTGCCTGCTTATATAGCAGCAGGCAAAAAGGCTCCCCGCTCCGTATTTTAAGGCAGTCACATATGGTATGGCGTACACGAGGATATCGCGCGGGAGAAGAAGATATGGCAGGGAGAACGGACTGAACAGACCGTAGAATGCGTAATTCGTAAGGGTGTCGCCGCCGAGGCCGGATCGCATATCCCAGCCTGTCGGAAGGTCTTTAAGAGCGTCGTAGATCCTGTATGTGAACGGGATGCCCTGTTTCATCACATCGCCGGTCATTATCATGACACCGCCGTTCTTTATCAGGTCGGGCAGCATCACCGCTATGAACATCACGAGACCCGAAATGAAAGCCGCTGCGGCAAATTTCCATGATATCCGTTCTGAACGCACCATACGCTCACCCCCGGTACTCATTATATCATAAAGCCGATATGATTACAATAACCGTCAGAAAATATCACAAAA
>CAMHBE010000107.1 GCA_946183095.1 uncultured Clostridia bacterium
GAAGGCGGCATACGCAACCCCACACAGGAAAACCTCGCTTACTATAACGAGATGCTCGGCAGCGGATACCGCAAGGATCCCGCATTTATCGGCGCAGCACTCGGCAAGTGGCTGCCGCGGCTCACTCCCGCGCAGAAAAAGACTGTCACCGACGCGCTGTACGAGTCGCTCTGCGCTCTCGAAGCCGAGGGCAAGAACGAGAATATGCAGAAAAGCGCTTATGTCAAGTTCATGTGCTGGCTGTACTACCGCTTCGAGCAGCTCGTCCGTTCTATCGGCAGCACGGACCGCCCGAAGATACTCTACGAGGGTACGATATCGCGGTATGAACTGGTGCTGGTAACAGCCCTCTGCGGGTGCGGATGCGATGCCGTGCTGCTGCAATATGAGGGCGACGGCGGCTATCTGAAGACAGACCCCGCGTCGAAATATTCCGACAAATACGAAGAACCGGGAATGGCGGCTTTCCCGCAGAACTTCTCGATAGCCGCCATACGCGAAGAGGAGAAGCAGGCGGCGAGGATGCAACGCCGGCAGCCGGCAAACAACACCGTTACAGTCACGCAGCGTCCCGTGCAGCCTTCCGCTCCCGCAAGGGTGAGCAGTCCCGTTCCCGCGGCAGTCCCCGCCGTCCGCACTCCGGCACTTGTGCGCTCGACAAACAAGTGGTCGTCCGACGCACCGCTGGTGAATATTGCCAAAAACATTTCCGAACGAAACTGCCCCGACGGCGAGTTCCGCAACTGCTTCTACCTTATTAAAGGCACCGACGACAAGGCGGGTTACACAAAGCGCCTGTTCGACCTGTACACGATAGTTACCGGCGAAAAACGCGGTGTGCATATCGTGAACGGACATATAACGCTCCCCGATACGGCGGAGATAGGCGCGGTGCAGCGCGGGAACTACCGAAATGCCGACGAGCTGATACACGGGCTTTCCCGCAACCTGAACTTCACCTCCGACCCAAGGCTCGCACAGGTCATATCGCAGGCGTTTGCCGACACGATGCGCGCGACGGCTTACGAAGAAACGCGGCTCGGCAAGCTCACGGAACTCGGCGTGTACATGATATGCTGGATAAAGCGCATTTACGGGGAACTTCTCAAAAACTACAAAAACGGTACCATGGGCTTGTTCATCATGCTCGGCAGAGAGATAACAAAGCAGGAAACGGTATTCTTAAGTTTTCTCGGAGCCTGCCCTGTTGACGTGCTGATATTCCAGCCCGATCTCGGCGGAGATATACACATCCCGGACGATGAACTCAGCGTGGTGGTGTGCGACGAGAGCGTGAACATCGCGGAATACCCCACCGACGCGAGCAGCGTGCGCATCGGTACGGCGGCTTACCACGCCGAGCGTGAGCTCGATACCATGATGTACGGAAGCGGCGGTATGTACCGCAATATGCAGTACGGCAAGGCAAAAGCCGTAATACTCGATACCATGTTCGAGGAGATAGAGATACTGTGGGATCAGGAACCGCAGTACCGTTCGGGCTTCTCGACCGGCGCGGACACCGTGATACTGCCTACGATATTCGCGAAAGTCTCCGGCGTGAAGAACGGGGATGTCAACGAATACTGGAAGCTGATAAAACGGCTCATGACTCCCGAAACTTTCACGATACAGCAAGCGCCTTTCATCCCCGAAAACCAGCGCTGCGAACTGCTGACATACGCCACCGCTTTCCTGCGGAACAGAAAGCTGCAGCGTGACGTGATAAAGTCTCACGAGAGTTACAGATACGGCTTTCTGCGCGGGGAGATACAGGATCACATACTCGACAAGATACAGCTGCTGCTCGACAGCGGCATGATAAAAGACACTTTCGCGAACGGCAGGGAATACCTGATAACCGCGATGTGTCTCGACCTCGACAAGACTTTCGTGCGGATGATACAGAGCTTCGACTTCACGAAGAAGAATCCGAAGATACTTTACATCAATACGAAAGAAACGGCGATATCGCTCGGCGACACCATCGTTCTGAGCCTGCTGAGCCTTATCGGATTCGACATAGTTTTCTTTGTACCTACGGGGTATATGAGCGTCGAGAAGTATTTCTCGAACGTGCCGTTCGCCGAACATCAGGTGGGCGACTACCTCTACGACCTTACGGTACCGGATATGAACAAAATAAAAGGAACTGCCGGGAAGTCATTCTTCGGCGGACTTTTCGGAAAAAAATGATACGGAGGTATTGAACAATGGGACTTGATTTCAGCAAGGTCGCTAAGCCGCAGCCGGAAGTGGTGGATGCCGCACCCGCGCAGGTGATCGACGCGCCGCCGGCTGCTTCGCCGGTCATCGAGGTGAAGGATGAGGTGGCGCAGTACGATATCGTCGCGGACAGACAGCAGATGAACCGCGAGCTCGTCGGCTCAAAGGAGGTCGATGCACTCGTCAGCACCATCGAAGTGGACAACATGGAAACGATAGTTTCCTTCGGCGCGGAGGTCGCGGACGAGATATCAAAGGTGTCGGATGTCGTACTGCGCAGTGTGAACACCGCACAGCTGAACGATACCAGCACCATGCTCAAAACGCTTTCCAACATAATGAACAAGTTCGACATAAACGAGATAAAGGAAGAACCCAAGGGTCTCGGTAAGATCTTCAACAAGGCGAAGAACCAGCTCGAAAAAATAATCGCAAAGTATCATACTATGGGCGATGAAGTGGATAAAATATATGTGGAGCTGAAAAAGTACGAGACGGAGATAAAGACCTCCAACCGCAACCTCGACCAGATGTTCGACGCAAACGTGAACTATTACCACGAACTCGTCAAGTACATCCTCGCAGGTGAACAGGGCTGTCAGGAGATACAGAAGTACCTCGACCAGCGCAAGGCGGATATGGAAGCCTCGGGCGATATGTCCATACAGTTCGAGATACAGAGCCTCGAACAGTCGCTGATGCTGCTCGAACAGCGCACACAGGATCTGCGCTGCGCGGAGAGCGTCGCTATCCAGTCCATACCGATGATAAAGACAATGGAGTTCAGCAACATGAACATCGTCAGAAAGATAAACTCCGCGTTTATCGTTACTCTGCCGGTATTCAAGCAGGCTCTCGCTCAGGCTATCATGCTCAAGCAGCAGAAGGTCATGGCGGAGGGAATGGCGGCTCTCGACGAAAAGACTAACGAGATGCTCATAAAGAATGCGCAGAACACCGTAAATCAGGCAAAGATGACCGCTAAGCTCGCGGCGGGCAGCTCGATCAAGGCAGAAACTCTCGAAACCACATGGCGCACGATCATGAACGGTATCGAAGAGACACGCCAGGTGCAGGAAGACGCAAGAAAGAAGCGCGGCGAAGATCAGGTCAAGCTCCAGCAGATCAAGGACGAGTTCAACAAGTCCTATCATATGCCGGCTAAAAAGAACTAAGGATGTGCAGCGGCGCGTTCGCGCTGTCCTTCCGGACGGGACCAGAGCTGCGCGCTCTGGACTTGCGGCAGCCTGACGCTGCACCGAAATACTATTTATGAACTGCTATAAATAATAAATTGCAGAAATATAAGGAGGACAAAAAAATGCCTATCAATTTAAGCAAAGGACAGAAAGTAAGTCTCACAAAGGATAATCCCGGACTGTCAAATGTTATCGTAGGTCTCGGCTGGGATATCAACCAGTTCGACACGGGCGGAGAGTTCGACCTCGATGCGGCAGCTTTCCTGCTGACCGATTCCGGCAAGGTAAGCTCGCAGGACGATTTCGTTTTCTACGGCAACCTTGAGCACGTTTCCCACAGCGTAAAGCACATGGGCGACAACAGAACAGGCGCGGGCGAAGGCGATGATGAACAGATACTCATTGCACTCGGACAGGTACCCGCAAACTTCACAAGGATCGCGTTCACCGCTACGATCTATGAAGCAGACCAGCGTCACCAGAACTTCGGACAGGTCAACAACGCGTATATCCGCATACTCAACGCAGATACCGGCGAGGAACTCATGCGCTATGACCTCGGCGAAGATTTTTCTATCGAAACAGCTGTCGTATTCGGTGAAGTCTATAAGAACGGCGGCGAATGGAAGTTCAACGCTATCGGAAGCGGCTATCAGGGCGGACTTGCAGCTCTCTGCGCAAACTACGGCATCGATGCACAGTAAGTGAGGGCAGAGAAATGGCAGTAAGTCTAAAAAAAGGACAGAAAATAAGCCTGTCAAAGGACAACGCGGGTCTGAAAAAAGTCATCGTCGGTCTCGGCTGGGATGAAGTCAAGCAGAAGCGCGGACTGTTCGGCAAAAAGCCGCAGGATATCGACTGCGACGCATCGGCTCTCGTTCTCACGAACGGCAAGCTTGCCCACAGGAACGATATCGTATTCTTCGGCGGACTGCGGCACATCTCAGGCGCGGTCGTGCATCAGGGCGATAACCTCACCGGCGCGGGCGAGGGCGATGATGAGCAGATAGTCGTTGATCTCGCCGCGCTCCCGTCACAGTACGACCGTATTGTGTTCGTTGTCAATATTTATCAGGCGCAGCAGCGCGGACAGACATTCGACATGATACAGAACGCGTTCATCCGCATAGTTGACGCGTCCAACAGTACTGAGCTTGCAAGGTATGACCTTTCGGAGAACTACCCCGGTATGACGGCTATGATCTTCGGCGAGATATACCGCAAGGACGGCGAGTGGAAGTTCGGCGCTATCGGTCAGGGAACTACAGACGACAGCATAACAGCACTTGCGGCGAAATACGAATAATCAACAATGACCGTCGGTTTTTTCCGGCGGTCAACGTGTGTCATACGCCTATAAACTTGCTTTACACAACATGAAAAATTACATTGAAATAGCAAAACGAGAAAACAATACAAAGCGCGGATTTCTGATAGTGAACCGCGCACAGGCAAAACATATCCCTGCCGACCCGGATGTAACGCTCGGACTTTTCGGTGAGCTTTCCGCAAAAGTTCTTTCGGCATACCCTGACATCCCCCTTTCAAAGATACTCATTGTGGGATTTGCGGAGACTGCCACCGCTATAAGTTCAAAGGTCGCCGCTGACATCGGGTGCCGCTGCATTCAGACTACCCGCGAGAATGTGCCGGACTGCACCTTCCTGTATTTCAGCGAAGAGCACAGCCATGCCACCGAACAGCGGCTCGTGCGTGACGGACTTTCCGATGCCCTGCAAAACACCGACCGTGTTCTCTTCATCGACGACGAGATAACCACCGGCAAGACTATCCTGAATATCATCAATGTCATACGACGGGAATTTCCCTTTCCGCTGCATTTCTCGGCGGTATCACTGCTGAACGGCATGACCCCCGAACACACAATAATATACACCCAAAACGGCATAGACGTGCTGTACCTGCAAAAGCTCGACAGCACGGGATTTGAGCAGCGCGTGCGGGATATCCCCGCCGACGGGAACTGCGCCGCTCCGGACATATCCTCTCCCGCCGTACCTGTCATACCATTTGTGACGGGGCGGTTCCCGGACGCACGGAAACTGCATGACGGCGGGGAATACGGACGTATCTGCGCGAAACTGTGCGCGGACATCGCCGGCAGACTTTCATTTCCGGCGGGCGAAAGCGCTGTCGTTATCGGCACGGAGGAGTTCATGTTCCCGGCAATATCGCTTGCCGCGGAACTGAAAAAACGCGGCACAAACGCAGTTTCACACTCCACCACACGCAGTCCCATTGCTGTCAGCAGCTCGGAAAATTATCCTCTTCACACGCGGTATGAACTGCCGTCGTTCTACGAGCGGGAACGCCGAACATTTATCTACGATCTGAAAAAATACGACCGCGCGGTGATACTCACCGACAGCGCGGATATTCCCGATGATGCCGTGAATGCGCTTGTGAACGCACTCGCTTCGGTCAATAACAAAAACATATATCTGGGGGTATCCGAATGACACGCGTATGGTTCAATCACTGGTTCAGCACTGCATATAATATCATGGAACTCATGCGCGGCGACGGCATTCATATCATCGGTTCGTCACGCAATCCTTATGCCGTCCTGCAGGGCGCGTGTGACGAATGGTACACCGAACCCGATACCGGCGGACGGGAATACGTTGACTTCTGCCTGCGGTTCTGCAAAGAACACGGCGTTGATGTTTTCATCCCGCGCCGTCAGATGACAGAGATAAGCAGCTGTATCGGAGAATTTTCCGAGATCGGCGTAAAGGTCATGACCGAGCGGTATGACCTGATATCCCTTCTTGCCGATAAGCGGCTCACATACGAGCATTTCCGTGACTGCGCGGAAATAAATGTCCCCGACTACCGGATATTTTCCGACCGCGCGGGATTTGAAGCGGGGTACCGGGAACTGCGTGAGAAGTATGACCGCCTGTGCATAAAATTCGCCAAAGACGAGGGCGCGCTCAGCTTCCGCAAGCTGACCGACAGCCGCAAGGTCGATCTGCGCTGCTACGTCAGCGCAGATGTGACTTACGACGAACTGTGCGCTTATCTTGACGAACACCCCGGCGAACGCGATATAATGCTGATGCCGTATCTTTCGGGAACGGAGATAAGCGCCGACTGTCTTACCACCGACAGCGGACTTGTGGCGATACCCCGCTTCAAGTCTTTCGGCAGACATGAGTTCGTCCGCTACGACAGCGGGATACTCGCCGCCTGCGAAGCCATAGTCTCCCGTCTGCGCCCCGAATTCCCCTGCAACATACAGTTCCGTATGCTGGACGAT
>CAMHBE010000108.1 GCA_946183095.1 uncultured Clostridia bacterium
GCGAATTCTATCTGCGTGCTCTGTGCAAAAACGGCAGTGACCGTGTACGTCTCATGTCGGTGATAAGGCTTACCGGCGAAGGGCTCGGAAGCGCGTTCCACGACCCCGGAGAACTCATCGAAGCAGGGCTGTTCACGCTTTCGGACGGCGACGTGAAGAACGGTATCGGGCACGGCGTGCGCATAGGTATCGGCGGCGGCTGGTTCGGTATCGAGAACATAGACCTTGGCAATATAGGCACGGACACGCTCACTCTGCCCGTTTTCACGGAGACAGACGGAGAAATAGAGCTTCGTGTGTATGACGGAACGCCGGAGAACGGTGAGCTTATCGGCGCGCTGAAATACCGCAGACCATCAAAATGGCTTGAGTTCCAGCCGGAAACATACCGGCTCACAAAACGGCTGCGCGGGGTGCACACGGTAAGCATCGCGGCGGACTGCAAAGTGGATATCGGAGGCTTCCTGTTCGGGATGCCGAAAAAGGAGACGTCTGAGATATCCGCCGTGAGCCGCGAGAGCATCTACGGTGACAAGTTCACCATAGGCGAGGACGCGATAACCGGCATCGGCAACAATGTCATAATAAGTTTCGGCGAGTTCGACTTTACGTCTGCATCCCCCCGCGCACTGGTCATCACCGGCAGAACGAAACTTGCTGTGAACAGCATTCAGGTCATGCTCGAAGGAGAGCATGGATCGCGTATCGTTTGCGATTTTGCGGGCTGTGAGGATCTTACATCGCGGGAATTTCCTCTTGACGGTATTTCCGGCAAGGTCAAAGTGTCATTTGTGTTCCTGCCGGGTTGTGATTTCGATCTCAAGTCATTCAGATTCGTATAATATTCCTGACCGAGTGACTTATATAAACAGAAAAGCCCGGTCGTTCGTGACCGGGCTTGCATAGCTCGCTGCGCAGCGATACCTGCTTCTTTTGTCATTCCTTATCCGGCGGCTGTCGGTAAAATCCGTTTTTACGATAAAGGAAAGTATTTTTCATCCGTCTCCATTAAAATATCCTCATCGTTACGAACAACATCCTGAAACCGAGGAAAGTCTTCAGCAGCTCCCGGTATTCGTCATTGCTCACTATGGCGTTATTGCTCATAAGGTCATATATAACGTCTGCTTCCTGTACCTTCTGTCCGGTGCGAACAAACCCCGCGTTCTCATAAAAACGGAGCCTTCCGGCGCGTTCGGCGAAGTTGCCGTATTGCTCTCCGACCTCTTCTATTGCAAGAAACAGCCGCCTGCCCCCGTATTTTTCGAGAGCGGCTTTCAGTATCGCTGTTCCGAAGCCCTTTCTGCGCTTTTCTTCGGCGACCGCAAAATAGAAAACATAGCTCATGTCGAGGTGGTTCACGACATAGAACATACCTACCCATTCATCGCCGTTCATACAGCTGAGAAAGTCCACGTTCTTCTTTTTTGCTCCGCGCAGCAGGATATGGAACGGCGCACGTTCGGCGGGCGGGAACGCCGACTTGTAGAGCTGCTTTATTTTCCGGATATCGCTCCGGTCTTTTTTTATGTCGGTAAAACGGATGTGCATTATTCTGTCTCCCGACGGCTGCATTTTTCCACAGCCGATATATCCCCGAAGGATATACATTTCCCGTCAACGTTCACGGTCCGGCGCACGGTATCTATGCCTCTCAGCGTCCCGGAAGTGCGCACATACTGTCCGAGCCTCCCGTAAGCATCACTGTTCCGGTCAGAGCACGGGACAAAGTACATTACGGTAACGGCAGCGGCGTTTTCGCGGGCGGAAGCCGTATCCTTAACGAGCTCCAGAAGTTCCGACATCACGCGGTCAAGCTCGGCACATTCGTCCTCCGAAAGCTCGGCACGTTCACAATACAGCGCTTCCTTTGCTTCGACAGCTTCTTCAAAGCCTTTGAGAGCGGCGAAGGGCTTGAATATCTTCGCGCGCCTGACCGGTTCCATAGGCGGGTGTTTTACTGTAAACGGGTCACCGGGCTTGTGAACGGGTCTTCCGTGCCGCAGGACATCGGCATATTTGAAATCCGGCGGAACGGGCATATATCCGAGCATAGATCATTCTCCTTTCCAATGTTACAGATTTATTATATGCCACAAATGAATAATTGTCAATAGTTAATATTCACAAAATAGATATATCATTTTCTCCAAAATATAATCTGCTCTGTCTCCTCAAAAAACTTATGACACAGTGGTTTTTAGAGGTTCCCATAGGCTTGTCCTCCTGAGCTGAGTTTTTACAGGTCATATAATAAGCCACAAAATGCAGGCGGACAACGGAGCAAAGACCGCACGGAACAAGTGAGATGCAGGCGGCGGTAAGACTATTCGGAGATACAGACAACAAAAAAGGCTTATCCATGACGGGTAAGCCTTTTCGTAACATCGTGACAAATATTATTTTTTCTTTCTTGTAAGTCCTGCCGCGATAAGGCACAAAGCCGGAACGATGATCGTTATGCCGACACCTGTGGAAGGATTGTTTTCCGGCTTGACGCTCGTTTCGGGAGCTGTCTCGACGGGAGTTTCGGGAACTGCCTCATCGGTATCGCCGGCAGCATTATCTGTCTCTCCCGCAACATCCTCTTCCGTAGCATCCTCTTCCGCAACATCCTCATCGGCTGCATCTTCCGCGTCGGTATCTTCTGCCGAGCTGTTGATGAACTTGATCCTGCCTTCGCCGTAAAGGTTGCTGTACTTCTCCGGTATCACACCGCCGAGATTATCACGGATATATGTTGCGATAAGATCGGAATCGGACATAACACTATCGCGGACGATACTGCACTTTTCGGATAATATGTATCTGAATCCGTCACCGCCGTTTTTCAGATAGTAGTCATGGCAAGCGAGCGTGTACGTTTTCGCCGTATCAAGAGGTTCACCGTTTATCATCACGTCCTTTACCCTGTACTCGCCGTCAATACTGATAAATGCGCCGGACTCGTCTTGCTTTACAGAACTGGGGACACCTTCATCTATAGTATATTCAATGCCGGAAACGTGGATAAACGACGGATTTTCGCCGGGATATTTCATTGCTCCCGCTTCCAGTACATCAAGTATCTGCTGACCGGTGACTTCAACGACCATTGCCATATTTGCAAACGGGAATACAGCCATAGCGTCACTGTAGGTAATATCACCGGAACTGATAGATGTTCTGACACCGCCGCCGTTTATAATACCGACATCGGCACCGAGAACATATTTATATGCGTCTGCGCAAAGGTCGCCGAGGTTTGTCTCGTGGTTTCTTACAACTCTTTCTCCGGTCTCCGGGTCGTTCGCGATAAGTTCATAATCGGAGCTGCCTATCTTCCGGTCAAGGATCTCATTGAATTCCGACTGTATCTGGAGGATCTCACTGTTTACGGCTTTATCGACGAAACGTCCTTCCCTGCCGTCGGCTTCGAGCCATGTATCTTCGGCGATACCGGATTTTTCATCCGGCGCGGGAACGCTGTCTATAAGTTCTGTTGAAATTTTACCGTCTGTGGTTATTGTCATTTTACCGATGTTTGCGAGCTTTGTACCGGTCTGTGTGATGACAACGTCTTTGCCGTCCTTTGACTTCACGGATAATCCGGGTGTAGAATCGTGAGAATGTCCGTCTATGACCGCGTCAATGCCTGTAAGCTCGGCAACGATCTCCTGTGCGCTCCAGCCTTCTCTTATATCAGTTTCGCCGAGATGCCCGAGCAGGATAACGTAGTCAGCACCGTCCTCTTTTGCGTCATCCACCGCATTCTGGAGCCGTTCGTAAATGCTGCCGTCTCCGCCGAAGCTGTATATATACTCCCCTTCTTCATTCTGGAAAAACACAGGGTTGGATCCCGCGAGCGTTTCGGGGGTTGTCGCACCGACGAAAGCGATCTTCTTATCTCCCGCTTCTATCATCTTATACGCGTCGAACAGCGGTTCGCCGCTCTCCGTATTGTAGAAATTTGCGCAGATGTAACCGCAGTTCAGTTCGTCTGCTCTTACCTGAAGCGTTTCCAGGCTGTAGTCGAACTCGTGGTTGCCGGGAATTGCGGCATCGTAGCCGACAGCGTTCATAATGCGGGTTATGTAAGCGCCTTTTGAGAGTGTACCAACCGGCATACCCTGGATAGCGTCGCCGGCATCTACCAACAGGACGTTATCATACTGTGCCTGCATTTCACGCTTATAGAGCGCAAGTCCGTCATAGCCGATATTTACGTCGATACCGCAGTGTACGTCGTTGGTGTACAGAATGACGATATCGTCACTCTTTGTGCTGTCCTCGGCGTAAACGGGCAGCTGTACGGCTGTGCAGGCAAACATCATAGCCGCACATAACGCTGTTATTTTTTTGGTGTACTTCATATTTTCCTCCTTGGTTTTTATATGTATTATTATTATACCACATTAAAAATAATAATGCAATAGCTATTTTTAAAAAAACGGCTCTTTCCAAAAATGGCATAACACAGAAATGCGCGCTGTACCGGTTGATATTGAAGCCGTTCACACATCGGATATCTTTTCAAATTAAACGCGCAGTACAATTTGTACATATCATTTATGTTCATGTACATTCATCAAATGAACAAAAAGGACAGGCAAATCGCCCGCCCTTTTTGTTTTATGCGCACTTTTGTAAGAAGAGAGGAGTCACTGATTGATCCTGAACCTTGCCACCTGGTCCTTGAGCAGCTTCGACTGACCGGAGAGTTCCTCGCAGGAAGCGGCTGTCTCTTCGGCAGTTGCGGAGTTGGTCTGTATTACCTGCGATATCTGCTCGACACCGGAGGTTATCTGCTTTATAGATTCGTTCTGTTCCGCACTTGCCTCTGCGATCTGGGAGATGAGAACTGCCGTCTCGGAGGACATGGTCTTTACTTCGTTCATGGATTCCGCAGTTGCGGCAGCGAGCTTGCTGCCCTTATCTACAGCATCGATAGAAGCGGTAATGAGCGAAGATGTGCTCTTTGCAGCTTCCGCGGACTTGTTAGCAAGGTTGCGGACTTCATCTGCAACGACCGCGAAGCCCTTGCCGGCATCACCCGCACGCGCAGCTTCGACAGCGGCGTTGAGCGCAAGGATATTTGTCTGGAATGAGATATCCTCGATAGTCTTGATGATCTTTTCAATCTCCTTTGACGTATCGCTTATCTCGTTCATTGCCTGCACCATGTTCTGGATCTCCTGATCCTGCTCGTTCACTCTGTCCTGAGTCTGCTTGGAGAGGTTGCCTGCCTGTGCGGCATTCTGTGCGGTATTCGCGATCTGTGTGGAGACCTCCGCGATAGTTGCGGATATCTCCTCGATAGCGGAAGCCTGACGTGTGGTACCGTCTGCGAGGGACTGAGAACCCTCTGCCATCTGATTTGAGCCTGTGAGGACTTCATCGGAGGATGTGTTCATCCTGCTGAGGGTCTGACCGAGGTCATCCTCGATCTTGAGGATGTTCTTCTCGATCTCCTCAAACACACCGGGGTACTGCACGGAAGGAGTTTCCGTAAAGTCGCCGTCCGCCATTGCGGCGAGTATCCTCGAAGAATCGCCGACAACATCGTTCATGCCGTGCTTTGCGCTTCTGAGCGTTTCAACGAATGCACCGATCTCATCATTGGCGAACTTATATGTAACATTTGTGGTAGCAAGCTGACCCGCGAGCATCTCCTTCGCGTATTCCTCCGCGTGTGCGAGAGGCTGTGTAACACGTTTCATACAGAAGATAAATATGAACAGAGCGATACCCACTGCACCGACAACACCTATGATAATAGCGATAGCGGTAACTGTGCCGAACTCAGCGTCTGCCGCGCGGGCGTCCGCACCTGCCCAGTAAGCGCCGACGATCTTTCCGTCATAGTCGGTCATCGTCTGGTAAGAAACGTAATAGTGTCTGTCAACCACATCGTGCTGACCTTCATATATGCCGTTTTTCTGAAGTACCGCCTGCGCAACGTCCTCGTTAAGGTCTGTGCCTGTAGCACGTTCGCCGTTGTCACGCTTGAGCGTTGTGGCATAGCGGATGTTCCAGTTCCAAACGGTAGCGTCGCAGTTGGATATCTTCATTACTTCGTCGAGCCAGTCGGTAGCTTCCATGGTGAAACCGAGACAGAGCATGAACTCCTGACCGTCCTGGTCTTTAACATAGGAAGCGTACATAGCAACGAGCTCTTCATCCACTCTTGCAACGCCCTTTATTGTCTTGCCCGCACCGACCTGTGCATAATCGAACGATTTGAGCGGGTAATGATCGGAGGTGAATGTTATATTGCCGCTTTTATCTCCGACGAGCATATAAAAATCGTCGCCGGGAAGTTTTCTCTGGAGATAGTCTTTCAGGACTGCTTCATCGGCAGCAACTGCCGCATCACGGAAATCTCCGTCCTCCTTGAGCATGGAGTATGCGTCTTCGAGATCATTCAGCTCGCTGTTGACCTTATCTTCGAGCACCTGCATACCGACTACCGCGCGGCCGAGCATGATGCTGTCGTTGTAGCCGCGGAAAGCAACGATAGTCACAACGAGCATGATCGCCACAACTACAGCGATACAAAGTGTTGTGATGAACACGATCTGCATACCTAATTTTTTGAACATTGTCTTTTCCTCCGATTCCTCTAAAATTGACACAATACGCGCAATTTTATCTTTTTGGCTTATAAAATCAGGCAGATGTC
>CAMHBE010000109.1 GCA_946183095.1 uncultured Clostridia bacterium
AGATCTGCTCGAAGCCGAGGAACTTGATGATACCGATATATACGTTGGGAGCGAAACGAAGACCGCCCTTGTACGGACCGATAGCGGAGTTGAACTGTACTCTGTAGCCGCGGTTAACCTGTACCTTACCGTTGTCGTCTACCCACGGAACGCGGAACATGATCTGTCTTTCGGGCTCAACTATTCTTTCGAGAACACCTGCGTCGATAAGATCCTGTCTCTTCTCGATAACAGGCTCTATCGACTCGAAAACTTCCGTAACTGTCTGGATGAATTCGGGCTCGTTAGCGTTTCTCTTCTGTACTCTCTCAAGGAGTTCCTTGAGATACTGATTCTTAAGTGCCATTGCTGTTTCCTCCTGTAATATTGTTGGCTGAAATGCGGGTCGTGCATAATATGCCGCCCTTAAAAATTACAATATATACTATAGCACATTTGCAGGAATTTTGCAATAGTTTTTCATAAAAAAATCAAAAAACTTTAAAATTTTCACTTTTTAGCACAAATATGCGCTCATGCAAGCAAGATTTTTCTTTAAATTATGCAGCCAGCCAAAGCAAAAAAACGCCCATGCCGTAAGATACGGCACAGGCGGGTATGCGGAATCATGAAATGATGACAGCGCGCGAATACAGGCTGTAGTAGGTCTTTCCCTTGACGATCTTCGAGCAGCGAATGCGGTAGGTATATTTCGCGCCGGTGGGGAGTTTTGTGACGAGAGAAGTGGTGCCCGCGTATTCCGTGGCTATCTTCTTATAGGTAACGCCCTTGTCTTCCGAACGATATATGTAGTAGAGGTCGGCTTCGGGGACCTCGTCCCAGTTGAGCGTGAGTTCCTCCCTTGTCAGTGAGACATCGACGATCTTTGTCTCCCTCGGTATTAATAGATCTTCTTGCTCCCCGTATAGCTGCCCTTGCCCTTTATCGTTATGGCAGCTGTACCGACCTGCTTGTTGTTGCTGTAGTACAGCGAGTAGTCCTTTCCGCTGCGCAGCGTATAGGATCCGTCTCTTATGGTAACGGCGGGTCTTATAGCCTTGCCGGTGTACGATCTTGATGTAACTCCGGAGATCTGAAGGTCGGAGATCTTTGTGGTACCCGTGTCCTTGTCGGAGAAGGGGATGTAGTACGAACGCTTGCCGCCGTAATAATCCCTTATCTGCGAAACGGAGTTCAGCGCGCGGATGCTGACCGCCGCCCTGTCGGCGGATTTTAGTGTGCTCAGCACGTTATCCGTCAGCTCGACTTCAAATACCAGCTTGTAGGTACTGCCTGTATGTGTGAAATAAACATTTCTGATGGAATTATAAATGTAGGTGTCGCCTATTATCGCTGCCTGACTGCTGTCTTCATAGGCATATCCGAGCCTTTTTCCGAAAGATATCGCTGCGGACAGCTCATAACCTTCTTCGGACGCGATCTCCTCGATGCGTGCGGCTTCGTCATCATCCAGTCCGCCAACGTAGATAATGAGATGATCCGATGCGCTGTTGTAGTAACCGTACAGATTTTTGTCCAGCTTTGAGGCAGATGCGGGATCGTACTTTTTAAGTTCGTTGAGCATATCGAACTTTGCCGTTGCCCCCGCACTTACCACAAGACAGCTCACAGCCATAACGAGCGCTGTCATTACCGAGATGATCTTCTTGAATACTTTCATTTTTTGTCCCCTTTCCGGTGCATCCTGCGCACCGACTCCCGCTGCCTGCGGGATAGATATTCCGTGACGACCGCTGTGCCGTCACAGGTTCTGTAAATTTCTCGTCGGGTCGGAATATTTGCTGTAATACATCTTTCCGCCGGCTTCCTTTCCCGTGCGTATCCGGTATATATAGCCGGTGAACTGCGGTATAGTTTCCTCGTATTTTACAGTCCCCGCCTTGAACGACTTTATCTGCGTATAGGTCTTTCCTCCGTCCGATGAGCGGTACAGGAAGTAATAGTCTATGCCGGTAACAGCTTTCCACGACAGCGAGACCTTGTTGCCGTTCATCTCCGGGTCACGGAACTCCGTAGTCTTCGGGATTATCCTGAAGTACGTCTTCTTAGTGCCGGTATAAACGCCCATGCCCTTGATGATAACAGTCGCCGTGCCGATATTCACGTTGTTCTTGTATGACAGGGTGTAATCCACACCTTTGCGGAGCTTATACTTTCCGTTATAGATGCTTACATCGGTCTGCACCTTGCCGCCGCTGTACACCTTAGACTTAGACGTTCTCACCGTGAGAGTGGAAACATCGACCTTCTCGGTCTTTTCGGCGGCGAATTGCAGATACCGGTATTTCTTACCGCCGTAATATGTGCGCTTGCCGGATGACTTATCCACCGCGCTGAGGCTGAACGCCGCAGTCTTTGATTCGGAGACCATGGTCTTTATCGGTGCGACCAGTGAATAGAACTTATCAAACTCTATGCGGAATACGAGCTTGTGATTTGCTCCCGACTTTGTGAAATATACCACCGACATATCCGGGTAGTGATACTCCGCATCCAGTCCCGACTGCTTGAAATTCACAAGATGTATGGTATCTTCATGCACCATGTAGAATCCTGTGTCCGTGCCGAAGGATATCGAGAGCACCTGCCCCTCTTTCGTGAGTGCGAGCAGTTCCTCCGATTTTTCGGACGAAAGCCCGGAAACGATGAAGTTCAGAGCGTTGGATTCCCACGACCAGTTGTAGCTTATGCTGCTGTCGATCGTCGATCCCTCTGTGACCGGATGCTTTTTCAGGTCTTTCATAAGGTCGAATGCCGATGTTGCGGCGGATGCGCTCACCGTACCGCACAGCATCGTTGTTACCGCCGCCGCGGCAGCCGTGAATAACGCTATCAGTTTTCTTATTTTCATATTGCGCCCCCCTTTTCAGGCATCATAAACCGTGTACCATTTCCGAAGATTTGGAATACCTGCTGTAGTATGTCTTGCCGCCAACGGTCTTGCTCGTGCGTATCTTTATCACAAAATCCGAGCCGAACGGGAAATCCATGGTGATCTCTCTCGTTCCCGCGTCAAACTCCCCGATCTGATAAAATGTAACGCCCATGTCGTCGGAACGGTAAACGTGATATTTGTCCACGTTATCCGCCGCGTGCCATGTCACCCTGACGGTGTCCGGACCCCAGTACGCTCTGTTGAAGCTCGTGCTCATAGGAAGTATCGTGAAGTTCACTTTCTTTGTTCCCTTATAGCTGCCCCTGCCCTTTATGATAGCGGTCGCGACTCCGACGTCAATGTTGTTCTCGTATGTCACCGTGTAGTCCGAACCCTTGCGCAGCTTATAGCCTCCGTCATAAATTTCCGGCACCGGCTCTATCTTTCTGCCGGTGTACTGCTTCGAGCCTATCTTCTTTATATTGAGCGAAGATATTTTCGCGACTGTGGTATCCTTGTCGGAGAAGGGGATATAATACGCTTTCGTTCCGCCCAGATATGTTCTTTTGCCGTCAGCAGTTCCGACCGCGCTGACGCTGAAAACGGCTGCTTTTGCTTCTTCCAGCGCCTTTTTCACATATCCGTTCGCTTCGAGCTCGAAAACAAGTCTGATGCCGGAACCGGACTCCGCGAACTCCGCGTTCTTCACGATACCGTTGGAAGTCGAGCCGTAGACCATTGCAGAACCCTTGCCGCCGGTATAGGCAAATCCCGCGCCGTTGTCGAGCATTATAGATGCAGCAAGCACATGATCCTCATCCGACGTTAGTTCCGTGATCTTCGCGGCGCTTTTAGCGCTTATCCCCGAAACGTATATTGAGTAACCCGCAGATGATGTCTTGTAAAATCCCGACATAGCGTTGCTGAGTTCCGTTTTCTGAGTTATCCTGTACTTGCGCATCTCGCTCAGAAGGTCGGTTGCCGTAAGAGCCGATGCAGTGAAGCATAATGCCGATGTCGCGGCGGTAACTGCGGCAAGGAATGCCGAAACGAGTTTTCTGAATTTCATTGTGCGATACCTCCCGAACCGTGTCTGCCGTTACCGAATGTATATTTTCTTAGTCACATCAGAATACGAGCTGTAATACGTTTTTCCGTCAACGGTAGTCCCGGCTCTCATACGGAAAACATAGCTTGTACCGATCTTGACCCTTGCCGGGTACTGATCCGTGTTACCGTCTACTGTTCCTATAAGTTTGAAATCGCCGCTGCCGTTGAGTGCCGCATATATATAATAGTGGTCGGCACCCTTGACGGGGTTCCAGTAAAGGATAGCCTTATCGCCTGTCAAATAGGTCTTTTTTATTGAAGGACGCTTCGGGACTATCCTGAACGACACTTTTTTGGTACCTGTGTAGTTCCCCTTGCCGGTGATGATAACGGTCGCGGTGCCCACCTTTACATTGTTCTTGTAAGTCACCGTGTAATCCTTATCCTTTTGCAGCTTATATGTGCCGTTCTGCACCGTGACATCCTGTAATATCTTGCTGCCCGTGTACACTGCGGACTTCTTTATGGTGACTGTGGACTTTGAGATGTTTATTTTGCTTGTCTTTTTGTTGGAGAAGGGGATATACAGGTAGCTTTTTCCGTTGTAGTACGTCTTGTTCCCGCTGCTGTCAACGGCGCCTATGCTTATTGCGGCGACTTTGGAATCGGCAACGAGATTTTTTACGGTTGCCGACACACCGTAGAATTTTGAAAGCTCTATCTTGAACGAGAGCTTGTAATCACTGTCAGCTTTTGTGAAATATACAAGGCTTATGGGCGGTTCGTGGAATTCCTCACCGACTCCTTTTTTCATGACGTTTATCATCATCTTCTTGCCCTCGAACACGAGGTTGAAGCTGTTATCGGTACCGAACAGCAGTGATAAGGTATTGCCGCTCAGTGCGTCTTCAAATTCCTTTGCAGGCTTTTCGGCAAGTCCCGATACGGTGAATATCAGGTCATTGGCTTTCCATTCGTAGTTGTAGGATATCTCCTCGCTTATATTGCTTTTTGCGGTAACGCCGTTCTTTTTGAGTTCACGCAGCATATCATACACTGTCTTGACCGCAGACGCGCCGAAAGAACAGCAGACTGC
Source organism: uncultured Clostridia bacterium (assembly GCA_946183095.1). Taxonomy (GTDB): domain Bacteria; phylum Bacillota; class Clostridia; order Oscillospirales; family Ruminococcaceae; genus Ruminiclostridium_E. The sequence continues at coordinate 5,022 of CAMHBE010000109.1, forward strand.
GGAAGATACCGCGATAACTGCGGCAAGCATGAATGATACGAGTTTTCTGAACTTCATTATTTATCCCCCTGTCCCAATTATCTTGCGATAGCGTTGGTCACCAGCAGTTCTTTTGAATACTTGCTGTAGTATATCTTGCCGTCAACGGTCTTGCTTGTGCGTATTTTAACAAGGTAAGTCGAACCTATCGGACAGTACATCGAGATCTTGGCATTGCCCGCCTTGACGGAAGCGCCTTCTTTGTAAGACGCGCCGCCGTTGGTGGAGTAGTACAGGTGGTATTCGTCCACGCCTTTCACCTCGTCGAAATACACAGTGATCTGGTCTGCGCTTGCGGAGGCTTTGTTTATCTTTGTGGTATCGGGGATAATGCTGAAGGATATCTTTCTTGTTCCCTTATAGCTGCCCTTGCCCTTTATCGTAACGACAGCTTTGCCGACAGCGACGTTATTCTTGTATGTGACGGTGTAATCCCTGTTTTTCTGCAAGGTATAAGTCCCGTCCTTAATGGTGACGGTGGGCTTCTGTGCGCTGCCGGTGTATGTTTTGGCGCTTATGCGGCTTATAGTGAGGTCGGCAACGCTTGACGTGCTGGTATCTTTGGTGGAGAAAGGCGCGTAGTACAGTTTTTTGCCGCCGTAGTATGTTTTCGAGCCGTCGGATTTCTTCACTGCGCGGATGCTGACGGCGCACTTTGTTGCTTCTTTGAGGTATTTGTGTATGTAGTTTGTGACGTTTATCGTGAGTTTATATTTCGAGCCGGTCTTTGAGAACGCGGCGCTTTTGACAGCTTCATCATGTGCGAAGTTCTCGCTCACGACGTAGGCGGTATGTATGGTATTCTCGCAGCCCACGCCGGCTCCCGAATCGAGCACGACTGTCACGGACAGGTCATATTCATCGGTATCTGTGAGTTCCGCTATCTCGGCAGCCTTCTTCTCGTCAAGTCCCGAGATGAATATGGTGTAACCGCCCGACACCGACGCGAAATACCCGCACATACTGCTGTCGAGCTTTGCGTCATCGGCGATAGTTGTCTTTTTCAGTTCCTTTACGATGTCGAATTTGGTCGCTGCGGCTCCCGCGGTAACGCTTCCGCAGAACAATGAAGTTACCGCAAGCGTCACAGCCGTTATCAGCGACAAAAGTTTCTTCTTCATGGCAAGTGCTCCTTTCGGCACGGTTTTCACAGCAGACTCTGAACTGCCGTACAGCTTATTATAACACATATACAGATATAATGCAACCGTTATTTTAGACAAAAAGAGATCGTTGAGATATGGGGCGCTGCCCCGGAGAGATGTCAGATCGTTGAGATATGGGGCGCCGCCCCGGAGAGATGTCAGATCGTCAAGATAGGGGGCGCTGCCCCCTCGACACCCCCGCCAGAGGGCGCTGACGTCGCCCCTCTGGACTCCCCGGCGGCAGCGTGGCGCTGCATCCCTACTGCCGCACTATGTTGTTCAGACTCGCGGGTTTCCGGCAGGCGGCTATTCACACTTATAGATACTGCTAAATACAATCACTGCCGCTCAGTAAACCGGTTCTTTACATTTAAAAATAACACTTGCTGCAATAATAAACTCCCGTCACATCATTGTTCCGGGAGTTTTATCTGATTTGATATCTATTGCAGCGT
>CAMHBE010000110.1 GCA_946183095.1 uncultured Clostridia bacterium
CAGTCTGTATCCTCGCATATTGCAACTTTCATGACTGTCCTCCAAATTCCGATTTATCGTATTAAAATCAACCCAATAATGTGACACAGCCTTTTCATTTATTTTTACAATGCGAAAAACTCTCACTGTCCGAACAGCTTCACGATGTCGTTGAACGTGACAACCACCATGAGCAGCATCAGCGCCGCAAAGCCGATGAAATGCACCCAGCCCTCTTTCTCCGCGGGTATCGGCTTCCTGCGTATGGCTTCCACCAACAGGAACACGAACCTTGCACCGTCAAGAGCGGGTATCGGCAGAAGGTTGAAAATGCCGAGGTTTATGGTTATCAGCGCTATCATCATGAGGAACGAGCTGAAGCTCATGAGCTGTATTGACTCGCCGAGTGTCGTCGCCATGGTGCTCACCACGCCTATAGGTCCCGAAAGGTCGTTGATGCCGTATGTCCCCGTAACAAGGTCGATGAGCGATATCCAGATAAGTCTCGCTTCCGAAAGGAACAGCCGCCCTGCCGCGTTTATGACAGTAAAAAAGTTCTTCTCCTGCGGATATACCTTGAAATCAACCTTTATGCCCTGCGAATCCGTTTCCGTGCGCTCCGGGAAATATCTGAACGGGACTTTCAGCTGCACCCGTTCGCCGTTTCGCAGAACAGTCGTATTCACATACGCGATGCCGTTCTGTTCGTCGATCTCCGCAGCCCTGTTCTGCAGGCAGTAAGAGATGTCGGTGGTAGTCCATATAGCCATGCCGCCCATTTCAACGATCTCATCGTCCACCCGCATCACCTGCGCCGAAACGCTGTCGTCGGTGAGCACGGATATCTTAGTCGTTGCAATGGCGTTTCCCGCGCATATACTCACGATGCACACCGCAAATCCGAGCAGCAGATTCATGGCAGCTCCCGCAACTATGACTATCATCCGCTGCCACACAGGCTTGTTGCGGAAATCATCGGGGTCTGTGCTCTCGAAGTCCTCTCCGAGCTGCACCGAACCGCCCACCGGCAGCAGCTTGAACGACCACGTCGTAGTCTTTGTGGTCTTGCTGAACAGCCTCGGACCCATGCCTATCGAAAACTCGTAGATCTTCATCCCGAACAACTTCGCGGTGAAGAAATGCCCGAACTCATGGATAATGATTATCGAGAAAAACACCAGAATGGTTATCAGGACATTGAGAATATTGCTGATTATTGCCATATTATCCTTTCTGCACACTCCCGCGCCGCTCTGTCGGCTTCGCGGATAGTGTCAAGTGTTACCGTGCCCGTGCAGGGTATCTTCCCGCAGCACTCGCTGACGATCTCGCCGATGCGGTAAAACGGTATCTTCCCCTCCAGAAACGCCGCAACGGCAGCTTCGTTCGCGCCGTTCAGCACTGTGGGAGCGGTGCCGCCCTTCGCGATAGCCTTCCGCGCTTCCGCAAGGCACACGAACGTCTCTTCATCCGCCCGCTCAAACGTGATAGTCCCCACATCGAAGAGGGAGAGCTTCTTCGAGCATGACGGCAGCCGCAGCGGGTAAGTTATCGCGAACTGTATCGGTATCTTCATGTCGGGAACGCCGAGCTGACCTATCACCGCGCCGTCTTCGTATTCCACCGCCGAGTGCAGTATGCTCTGACGATGCACCACGACTTCGACCTGCTCCGGCGCAACGTCGAACAGCCGCACCGCTTCGATCAGCTCCAGCCCCTTGTTCATCAGGGTAGCGCTGTCGGTGGTTATCTTCCTGCCCATGCTCCAGTTGGGGTGTTTCAGCGCCTGTTCGCGTGTAACGCTGCGGAGCTGTTCTTTATTATACCCGAAAAACGGTCCACCCGACGCTGTGAGGATAATTTTTTCTATCCTGTTGCGGGAATTTCCCATGAGCGACTGAAAAATAGCGGAATGTTCGCTGTCAATGGGGACGATATCCACGTCGTTCGCCTTTGCGGCAGCCCTGACGAGTTCCCCGCCCGTGACGAGCGTTTCCTTGTTTGCAAGTCCCACACGGTTGTGTGCGTTCAGCGCGGAAAGCGTAGGCTCCAGACCCACCATTCCCACGACCGAGTTTATCACCATATCCACCGGGAGAGCGGCTGTCTCACACAGCGCATCTTTCCCGCACACCACCCGTATGTATGTATCGGCAAGTCTCGTTTTAAGCTCCGCGTAAGCCGTCTCGTCGGTCATGCACACGACCTCCGGCTGAAACTCCCTCGCCTGCGCTTCCGCAAGCCGCACGTTCCGGTGCGCGGACAGCGCCCTTATGCGATACCCGTGCATTCTTGCAACATCGAGGGTCTGCGTTCCGATAGAGCCGGTGGAGCCGAGAACGCTTAGCGTTTTCCCTTGTGCTTCCACGGTTCATCACCCGATTTGCAGAGCTTCACGATGCCGTTGTCCTTTATCTTGACGATGTATTCCTTGCCGGGCTTCAGCTTATCGTAGATAAGTTCGCTGTCACAGCGCAGCGAGTGGATATTCTCCTTGCCGCGGTACTTGCAGACAACAAAGCGAGAACCGTCGGAACGGTGCTTCTTGACAACGGTTATGCTCCTGCTCATTCTCGGCAGGAGAACGAATATAAGACATACAAGACCTGCCGCCGCTATGACTGATATCAGTATGGATAACAGGGTGTAGGTCGTTGCCGTTTCCGTCTGCTCACTCGAAAGCAGTTTCAGAAGATCGGTCATTTTTACTCACCTTTACTTTCTGCCGGCAGATCGTCTTTACCCGCCGGTAATTATCGGAAAATCACACGCCCCCCGTCATGCAGGCGGGGGAACGTTTCACACCGCGATCGCGGTTATCGGGAACAATATCTTGAAGAACAGGTAGATGAAAGGCGCAACGAACAGCACGCTGTCGAACCTGTCCATTACTCCGCCGTGTCCGGGAAGTATATAGCCGAAGTCCTTTATCCCGCACTGGCGTTTGAGCAGCGAAGCGATGAGGTCTCCGAGCAGTCCGAGGAAGGTGGAGATCACCGCGCCGATGACAAGTATCGGTATATCCACGTAGAAGTGCTTCGTGCCTGTGAATGTGATATCCCACAGTTCGTAGCCGAACCCGAGGATTATCGCGAATATTATCGCCGAGATAAGTCCGCCGAAGAAGCCTTCCCATGTCTTTTTGGGGCTTATCTCCGGGCACAGCTTATGCTTGCCGAGGAAAGTCCCGACGAAGTAAGCGCCGCCGTCCGCGATCCACGCCACCACGAGGGTGTAGATAAGGAAGAAGGTGCCGTGCTGCGGCCACTGGAAGCTGAAATAAGCGAGGGTGGAGATCGAGAACGGGATGCAGATAGAGATGAACGCGATAAATCCGAGTTCCTCGAACTTTATCTCCTTGTGACGCATGAGAGCCGCCGCGCAGAGAAGCGTCAGGAAAAGGAACGACACGGGTATAGCGTATTCCCGCAGAGTGTCGTAGCAGAAGAACAGCGGGAGCAATGCCGAAAACAGCAGAGCCAGCACCGTTATGCTCCTGTAGCGTGTGTATTTTGCGGCGGACACCACTTCATATACCGCCAGTATAGAGAAAAGGTCTGTGACCGCAGACAGGACGTGGGGCGTTATGCTGCCGAGCACGATTATGAGTATTGCTACGGGAATGCCTACCGCTGCGGTTATGAGCCGCTTTTTCATTGTATCACTCTTTTCAAACGCCGCCGAATCTGCGGTTTCTTTTTGCATATTCTTCTAATGCGAAGTCGAGGTCTTTTTCGGTAAAATCCGGCCACAGCACGTCCATGAAGACATATTCGGCATACGCTGCCTGCCAGATAAGGAAGTTGGATATACGCTGTTCGCCGCTGGGACGGATAATGAGGTCAACGTCCGGCAGTCCCCTTGTATCCAGATGTCTGGAAATGGCATCTTCCGTAACGTCAGACCAGTCGTACCCTTCTGCGATCAGCTCCTGTACGGCTCCCACTATATCGTCCCTGCCGCCGTAGTTGACCGCAATACAGCATATAGTGCCGTTGATATTCGCGGCGGTATCTTCCTCGATCCGCAGCATTTTTTCCCGGAGCTTCTCGGACAGCCTGCTCCGGTCGCCGATAAAGCGCATAATGATGTCCTTATCGTCCATCCCGAGCGCTTCGTCGAGATATTCCGAGAAAAGCTTCATTATGGCGCCGACTTCTTCGTCGGGACGTTTCCAGTTCTCGGTCGAAAAAGCGTAAAACGTAACACATTCTATGCCGATATCCGCACAGTGCCGCAAACATTTCCTGAACGCCTTCGCACCCTGCACATGACCGGCGGTCCTCGGCATCAGACGCTTCTTCGCCCACCTGCCGTTGCCGTCCATTATTATGCCGATGTGCCTCGGCAGGAGAGACCGCTCCATAAGAAGATCACCTCGTGTTTTGAGAGTGCCGCTTGAGAGAGCGAAAGCCGCTGCCGCTTGAGACCGCGCATTCGCGCATGAGGAAGAGGCGTTGCCTCTCCCTCAAACTCCCTCACTACTTCCTTTGTGCGACAAAGGAAGCGAAAGCGTTGAACTGTAAGATCAGACTGTCATTATCTCTTTTTCTTTTTCGGCGCAGACTTTGTCTATCTTCTCACAGTATTTGTCGGTGATGGTCTGGACTTTCTTCTCGCCGTCCTTGACATCGTCTTCTGTGATCTCGCTGTTCTTCTTCATGGCTTTCAGCTTATCCATAACGTCTCTGCGGCAGTTGCGCACGGCAACTTTCGCATCCTCGCCGTATTTCTTTATCTGCTTGGAAAGCTCTTTTCTGCGCTCTTCCGTGAGCTGCGGGAACACTATACGGATAGTCTTGCCGTCATTAGTGGGTGTTATGCCGATATCGCTCGCCATGATCGCTTTTTCTATGGATTTGAGCGAGGATGCGTCCCACGGCTGTATAACAAGGATGCGGGCTTCTGCGACAGATACCGCAGCCATAGCGTTTATCTGAGTGGGAACGCCGTAGTAGTCAACGGTGATCCTGTCGAGTACGGCAGGATTTGCGCGTCCCGCACGAATGGTGGTAAACTCTTTTTCGAGTGCGTTTACGCACTTTTCCATTTTTTCTTCGCCTGACTTGATTACTTCTTTCATGGCATTTCTTTCCTTTCGATAATATATATGCTTGATGTCAGCGGAATTTCCCGCTGTTTTTCAAATCGTTCCGGCAGACCGTCATTCGTTCCTTACCAGCGTTCCGACCTTCTCGCCCATCACCGCGTCGTAGATGTTGTCGGGGCGGTGCAGGTCAAACACTATAAGCGGGATATTGTTCTCAAAGCACATTGCCGCGGCTGTACCGTCCAGCACACGCAGACCGTTCACGAGGATATCCTTGTGGCGCAGTGTCTCATACTTCACCGCATCGTCGAATTTCAGCGGATCCTTGTCGTAAACGCCGTCCACCATGGTCGCTTTCAGCACGATGTCGGCATTTATCTCGGCGGCTCTGAGCGCAGCCGCACTGTCGGTGGAGAAGAACGGGCTTCCCGTTCCGCAGCCGAATATGATGATACGGCCTTTCGTGAAGTGGCGCATCGCCTTTTCACGGATGTAAGGCTCACAGATAGCGTTCATCGCGATAGCCGACTGTACGCGCACATCACAGCCCAGTTCTTTCAGTGCGTCGCCCACCGCAAGCGCGTTCATGGTAGTTGCAAGCATACCTATGTGGTCTGCGGTAACTCTGTCCATGTTCTCGCTGGAGCGTCCGCGCCAGAAGTTGCCGCCGCCGACAACGATGCCCATTTCAGCGCCCGCGTCGTGGCAGCGCTTAACGCTCCGGCATATAGAGTTTATGGTGGGGAGGTCAAGTCCGGTCTTTTTCTCGCCGGCAAGCGCCTCGCCGCTAAGTTTCAGAAGTACGCGCTTATATTTTGGTGCAGCCATAGTCCCTCTCCTTTCGGTACATCAATAGTCCAGAACGCGCAGCGAACCGAGCACGTTCAGCTTTCCGCATTTCTCTTCAAAACTGGCTTCGTTGATCTCTCCGGTAACGAACGCACATTCGCTGTCCGGGGCGCCGTCGCGCGAGAGGAACCTGACTTCGCCGAAGATGTCGTTCACTGTCTTTCTGTCAGCCTGTGCGCGCACATAGAACTTGTTGGAGAGCTTCTTGTACGGGATTATGAAATCCTGTTCGCTGTCTGCCCAGTGCATTGATTTGGAGGAGTGGTCGGACTTTGCCGCAATGATGATATCGGAGACTACAGCGCTCGCGGTCGGGAGCTTGCCCGCGCCCTTTCCGTAAAACACAACGTCGCCTGTTGCATCGCCGCGCACGAGTATTGCATTGAAAACGTCATTAACTCCCGCAAGCTGGCTCTCCTCGCCGATAACGGCGGGGCAGGTCATCACAGCGACCTCATCACCGCGCCTTGACGCGAAACCGATGAGCTTTATGACGCTGTTCATGCTCTCGCAGTATTTCACATCTTCGAGGGTGATCTTTGTGATGCCCTCGGTGTGGATGTTGTCGGGGTAAACGTGTCTGCCGAACGCGAGGGACGCGAGAATGCAGATCTTGCGGCAGGTGTCGTGACCTTCCACATCGGCGGAGGGGTCACGTTCCGCGTAGCCGAGCTCCTGCGCGATCTTCAGCGCTTCATCGAAGCCCATGCCTTCCTTTATCATTTTGGTAAGTATGAAATTCGTAGTGCCGTTGAGTATTCCTGCGATCTCG
>CAMHBE010000111.1 GCA_946183095.1 uncultured Clostridia bacterium
AGGTCAGCGGTTCATACTGATATTGCTGCCGGTGCTGCTTATCGGGCTTGTGGAGTGGTACATCTTCTCCGGAAAGCTGAAACGCACCGATATGATCTTTGCACTTGCCGCACTCGCGGGCGGAGGTCTCGGCAACCTCATTGACAGGGTGCTGAGCGGATATGTCGTGGATTTTATAGATTTTCGCATCATAAATTTCGCGATATTCAATTTTGCCGATATCTGCGCGGTATGCGGCGGTATCTATTTCGGCGTGGCAATGCTGATAGATGAGATAAAAAAAGACAAAAACAAAGGTCCCGATCAGCCGGACGATGCGGACGACACCGTGAAGGAGCCGGATAATGGACAGGCTTGAGTTTATCACGGAGACTGCCGGTGAAAGGCTCGACAAGGCTGTTGCTGACGCTTCACAAGGTGAGTTGACCCGCTCATTCACGGTAAAGCTGATAGAGGACGGTTCGTGTACGGTAAACGGCATAGCTGTGCCGAAAAACTACAAGTTACGGGCAGGAGACAACGTGTGTGTTCAGATACCCGAACCGGCTGTGACCGAAATATTGCCTGAAAATATCCCGCTTGATATAGTGTATGAGGACAGTGACCTGTTGGTGGTGAACAAGCCTAAAGGCATGGTAGTGCATCCCGCGCACGGGCATTACAGCGGAACTCTCGTGAATGCGTTGATGTACCACTGCAAAAGCAGCTTATCCGGCATTAACGGGGAACTGCGTCCGGGTATTGTTCACCGCATCGACATGGATACCAGCGGACTGCTGATAGTCGCAAAAAGTGACGCTGCTCACAAAGGGCTTGCGGAACAGATAAAGATACACAGTTTCAGACGGGAATACGAAGCGGTCGTGTGCGGCTGCGTAAAGGAAGGCGGCACGGTGAATGCCCCGATAGGCAGGAGCAGGATCGACCGCAAGAAGATGTGCGTAACCGGGGAGAACAGCCGTGAAGCGGTGACGCATTATGAGGTGCTGAAAAATTACAGTAACTATACGCACCTTCGGCTGAAACTCGAAACAGGCAGAACGCATCAGATCCGCGTGCATATGGCTTACACGGGGCATCCGGTAGCCGGAGACGCTGTTTACGGGAACGGCAAGCCTGCATCGCTTAACGGACAATGCCTGCACGCAAAGTTCATCGGATTTGAGCATCCTATAACGGGGAAATGGCTGGAATTCGAGAGCGGGCTGCCGGAGTATTTCAGGAGTTTTCTTCGCGGACTTAAGTGAGATAGACAATGGATTTCAGAAAAGTTTTGATAGTAACCGACCTTGACGGTACGCTTCTTGACGATAAAAAGAATATTTCCGGGGATGACCTGCGCGCGATAGATGAATTCCGTGCGGCGGGGGGGATTTTTGCGGCTGCTACCGGACGCGGAGTGCCAATGGCGAAACGTGTCATAGATGTGCTTGATATCCGCACGCCCTGCGTGATTTTCAACGGCGCTGCGGTGTACGATTTCAATGCGGAAAAGTTCCTGTGGCACAGCGATATGCCGGATATCTCAAACAAGTATATCCGTATGCTCGAAGAGCGATTTCCCGATATCGGCATAGAGGTGCTCCATGAGCACGATGTCTATGTGACTGACGACAACCGGACTGTGCAGGAGCATCTTGCATTGGAAAGCCTCTCGGCAACATACTGCACGCTCGATGAAGTTCCCACGGAAGGCAGAATGAAGGTGCTGATCGCTTACCCGCCCGAAAAAATGCAGTCTGTCATAGATTTCACAATGGAAAACTGCGGGGAGGGCGTGAACTGGGTACACTCCTCGCCTATGTATTACGAAATGCTCCCGGAGGGGATAAGCAAGGCTTACGGCTGCAAAAAACTTGTCGAGACAGCGGGTATGCGGGATAAGTTTGTTGCGGCGGCGGGGGATTTCGGCAACGACAAGGCTATGATCGAACAAGCCGACCTCGGTGTTGCGGTAGCGAATGCTCTCGACAGCGTTAAAGCGGCTGCCGATCTGATCGTGTCCGACAACAACCATTCGCCTATGCGCGAGATAATAGAATATATTAGAAAGTTATAATAATCAAGTGAGGTGTAAAAATGGAGATCGAATCATTGATCGAAGAACTCAAAACAACAGAGGATTCCGACCGGCGCAATGAGCTTGCGCTCGGTCTTTCCGAAAACCACAGCGATGAGGCTGTTCCCGTACTGATCGGGCTTATAAAGAAGCTCCGCTGGACGGATGACTATGGGACGCTCATCTATGCGCTCAACAATCTGAAGTGTGCAAACGAGATAACCGAGATACTCGACATTATCTTCCACGGCAACCTTGAAGCCTGCAACAATATGCTGCTGCTCTTCAAAAAGAAGTACCCGGAAATGGACGCGGAGCACAAGGCGGAATGCCGCAGGATATTTGACTATGAAGCCGAACGTGCGCAGGATAACCTCGAAACTATCGACAACATCATGGATACCGTGATAGATAAGGATTGAGCGATGTTCAGAGAAATGCGGCGGTTCAGACAGGCAGTGAGCCGCGATGAATGTGAGAAGATACTCAGAGAGGAAAAACGCGCTGTGCTCAGCGTAAACGGAGATGACGGATATCCGTATGCGGTGCCGATAAATTTCCTCTATGATGACGGTAAAATATACTTCCACTGTGCAAAAGCAGGTCACAAGCTCGATGCCATGCTTCAGGATGACAAAGTCTGCTTTACCGTGCATGACAGCGGTTACAGAAAAGATGACTGGTCGTACTACGTCACGAGTGTCGTGGTATTCGGCAGAGCGCGCGTCATGGACGATGATACCGAAATGCGTGAGAAGATAAAAAGGTTCGGCATGAAGTATTACCCCACCGAGCAGGAAGTCGATGAGGAGATACGCAAGGATGCTGCACGCGTGAACTTTGTGGAGATAACGATCGAGCACATGACGGGAAAGCTCGTGCATGAAAAGTAGGAGAGACATCAATGCTTCGGTTAAGGCCATACCGCAGGAGCGATGCGGAAAATGTCGTAAATTGGATAAAAAGCGAGAGGATATTCAGATATTGGTGCGCCGACAGGTTTGAAAGCTACCCGATAACCGCCGCAGACCTTAATGCCCAGTACGACGAGCTTGAAGCCTCAGGCTGCGGGATATACCACTTCACTGCGTACGACGAAAGCGGTATCACAGGGCATATCAATATACGTTTCCCCGATCCGGACAGCATCGACATTGTGCGCTTCGGCTACGTCATCATTGACGACAGCAGGAGAGGGCAGGGATTGGGCAAAGAGATGATAGAGCTTGCGCTCGATTACTCATTCAGGATAATGAGAGCCGGGAAAGTTACTATCGGAGTATTTTCCGAGAATAAAGCGGCGCTGGGCTGTTATCTGTCCGTCGGTTTCAAGGATACGGGCGTTTCCGAAAAGTTCCGTTTCAAGGACGAGGAATGGAACTGTATGGAACTGGAAATAACAAAGTAAAATAATTAAATCATACAGAAAGGAATAATTTTATGGACGCAACACTCAGAAAAAATCTGGAGATCACGGCAACGAAGGTGCGTATGGGCATCATCGAGGGCGTGTACAACGCAAAGGCGGGTCACCCGGGCGGATCGCTCTCCGTAGCGGATACACTCACCTATCTGTACATGAATATTATGCACGTTGACCCCCAAAACCCCGGAATGGAGGACAGAGACAGACTTGTTCTCTCGAAGGGACATACCGCTCCCGCACTTTACTCGGTGCTCGCACAGCGCGGCTTCTTCCCGGTAGATGAGCTGAAAACGCTCCGTAAGCAGGGTTCACGCCTGCAGGGTCACCCCTCGCTCGGAAAATGCCCCGGCATCGACATGAGCACAGGTTCTCTCGGTCAGGGAGTTTCGGCTGCCTGCGGCATGGCTCTTTCCGGAAAGATCTCCAATGAGCACTACAAAGTTTACGCTATCCTCGGTGACGGTGAGATCGAAGAAGGTCAGGTGTGGGAATCCGCAATGTTCGCGGCACATTACCAGCTCGACAACCTCGTTTATATCGTTGACAACAACAACCTCCAGATCGACGGCGAGATATCCAAGGTCATGAATCCTTATCCGATAGATCAGAAGTTCGAGGCATTCGGCTGGCACGTCATCAACATCAACGGTCATGATTTCGATCAGATCGAAAAGGCGTTCAACGAAGCGGAGAAAGTAGTCAATCAGCCTACGGTCATAATCCAGAAGACCACAAAGGGCAAGGGCGTTTCCTACATGGAAAACAACGTTTCGTGGCACGGTGCCGCACCTAACGAAGAACAGTACAACATCGCAATGGACGAGCTCAAAGCTCATCTTGCCGAGCTTGAAAAGTAAGGGGGACAACTGATATGGATAAAAAAGCTACACGCGAAAGCTATGGTGAGGCGCTCTGCAAACTTGCCGAGATACGCCCCGACCTCGTTGTTCTCGATGCAGACCTTGCGGCTGCAACAAAAACCGGTATTTTCAAGAAAGCATATCCCGATAAGCATTTCGACTGCGGTATAGCGGAAGCAAACATGATGGGCGTTGCGGCAGGTATCGCGTCTACCGGAAAGCTCGTTTTTGCAAGCTCTTTTGCAATGTTCGCTGCCGGACGCGCTTTTGAGGTAGTCCGCAACAGCATAGGCTACCCCAACCTGAATGTCAAGATCGGCGCAACTCATGCCGGTATCTCCGTAGGCGAGGACGGCGCGTCCCACCAGTGCTGCGAGGATATCGCGCTCATGTCGGTAATCCCGAACATGACTGTTATCAATCCCGCAGATCATGTAGAAGCTACCGCCGCTGTACTTGCAATGGCAGACTACAAGGGACCCACATATATGCGTTTTGGTCGTCTTGCTGTTCCGGTGTTCAACGATCCCGACACATATAAGTTTGAAGTCGGCAAGGGTGTTACCATAAAGGACGGTAAGAATATAACCATAATAGCTACGGGACTTATGGTAGCGGAAGCTATAGAAGCCGGCAAGGCTCTCGCGGAGCAGGGGGTAGATGCCCGCATCATAAACATCCACACAATAAAGCCTATCGACCGCGAGATCATCGAGAAGGCTGCACGCGAGACAGGAAAGATAGTGACCGTTGAGGAACACAGCGTTATAGGCGGACTTGGCTCGGCTGTGGCATCGGTAGTTACCGAGACCTGCCCTGTTCCCGTTATAAAGATCGGTGTGAATGATGAGTTCGGTCATTCGGGTCCGGCAGTTGCACTTCTTAAAGAGTTCGGTCTCTCTGCCGAAAATATCGTTGCAACAACAAAGGCGGCACTCGGTAAGTGAGGGAGAAGCATCATGTTTTGTAAGAATTGCGGTATGCAGCTGTACGACAACACTTCTGTTTGTCCCCGCTGCGGTATACCCGTTGATACGGGAAATCAGAGTTATACTTATCAGCAGCCCATGGTGCATTGCAGGAACTGCGGCGCTCAGATAGCTCCCGGTACTCCGGTATGTGCTGCCTGCGGTGCTCCGACCGGCAATGTACCGATACAGCAGTATGGTCAGCAGCCGGGGTATCAGGAACCGGTCAATGCAGGATTTGTCGTTCTGGCTATATTTGTTCCGCTCTTTGGCATTATTTACGGTGCAATAAAGATGAACAGCGGTCAGAAAAAATCGGGTCAGGTGTATCTTTGGGTCGGTATCGGAGTAATGGCTTTCAACTTCATTGTTGGTCTGATATCCGGTATTCTTGCTGCATCTTATTTCCCTTATCTGCTATACTGACATAACTCTGTTGTATTTCGGATATACACATACAGATATGCCCCGAGGCATTTTGTACTGCGCTCATACAGAAGTTTTTTCGCCATAGTATTTCTGATATTCAGTCAGAAATACTATGGCGTTTCTATTGACAGTGCAGAGATGTCATGCTATAATGTTACTATTATAAATCGAAATTTATAGGGCAAAGAAAATGAAAAATGGAAAGATACCAAATCCAAATGTGATCCATCCTATAAAGGGATATGAAAAAGAAATATATATCAAACCTACAATCAGCAAACCCAATATAATTGTCGGTGACTTTTCGTATATTGCTGATTCAGATTTTGAAAGCCACGTTACACACCACTACGAATGGAACGGCGATAAACTTATCATAGGTAAGTTCTGTCAGATAGCAGCAGGTGTTGAATTTGTAATGAATGGTGCAAATCATCAGATGAACGCTGTATCAACATTTCCGTTCTATACATTGGAGGGGTGGAATATGGAGCCGCCTGTTGCGGCCGATATGCCGTTAAAAGGTGATACGATCGTTGGAAATGATGTATGGATAGGTCAAAATGCAACAATATTGCCCGGAGTTCATATCGGTGACGGGGCTGTCATTGGTGCAAACAGCACGGTCGGAAAAGATATACCTCCCTATACGATAGTGGTCGGTAATCCTGCAAATGTTCTGCGCAAACGCTTTGATGATGAAATGATAGAATTACTGCTCAAATTCAAATGGTGGGATAAAAGCATTGAAGAAATTGACTCTCTTATCCCTGTTCTGACTTGCAGCGATATTGATACAGTCAAAAACAAAATCAGAGAATTGTTAGCATAAGTTCTGATTTATCTTAGCAACCGTATAAAATACAATGCCCCGAAGCACTTTGAAACGCTTCGGGGCA
>CAMHBE010000112.1 GCA_946183095.1 uncultured Clostridia bacterium
CGCGCCGCTGCACTACTTTTCTGACCTCACTTCACGCACCGCGTATCTTCCGGCGGAGGCTGAGATCAGACCTTCTATTTCGAGGTCAAGAAGTATCTCCGACAGCCGAGCCGCATCTATACCGGTGAGAGCGATAAGCTCCTCCGCACCGACAGCCTTGCCCTGCCCCTGCATCGTCCCGAACACCGCGGCGTGTTCTTCCGATTCAAAAGTCTTTTCTGCCGTATCTGCGGGGACTTCCGGTTGTATCTCCTGCGTATCGGTAACGTCCGTCTGCTTTTCGGAAGGTTTACCGGTCTGAGTTTTCTTGCGGTAACTCCTCTTTTTCGCGGGATCGTATTCCGGGTCGTTCTCTATCCTGACACCGCGCTCGTATGCCTTGTCGATGTCGCCGGGGGACATATACAGCCTTGCGCCCGCACGCACCGCGCCTACCGCACCGGAATAAGCCGGCGTGAAAATGTTGTTCGGCGGGACGAATATCGGCGCGAGAGAGTATTCCGCAGTGGCAAGTGCACCGCTCTTTGCGCCCGCCTGCAATACCAGCGTGACGTAAGATATGCCGCCGAGGATACGGGAACGCTTCAGGAAATTCCCATGCCCTGCGCGCTCTTTAGGCAGAAATTCAGTGATGCAAAGTCCGCCGTTCTCATACAGGAAGCGGCGCAGTGTACGGCTCCCGGCAGGATAAACGCAGCTAAACCCGCAGGGAAGTACTTCGATGAATCCGACGCCGTGTTTTACCGCGTTCATGCAGGTTAGCTGATCGCAGCCCTCGGACAGAGTTCCCACAACGGCAAATTCGTCGCTTATCCCCGAGATTATATTCGGAATGATCGAGACTGTGTGATCCGTTACCGCCCGTGAACCCACGACCGTTACAAGTTTCTTCTGAAGCAGGCTCTTGTCACCGTATGTAAACAGCACACACGGCGGATTTGCAGTCTTTTTGAGGTGTTCGGGATATTCCGGCGAGTCAATGGTGACGATGCCGTAACCGTCGGCTATAATGCTTTCGAGCATCGTCTCCGCCGTTTCGAGCTTCATTTTAGCCGCTCTCGATGTAAGTTCCGCGCCCACCAGCGCCATATTCCCGATAAAGGCATCATAAACGTTCTCAGGACTGCCGAACTGCTTTAACAGGCGGGATATCTCCGGTTCGCCCTCTCCGAGCGCCATGATGACCCATATATAGTATTTGTCCATTGTAACCACTCCTTTATTCGGGAAGCTCTTTTTTGAGCAGCATCTTCACCGCTCTTATGCCCGACTTGAAGTTGAGCGCCACGGTCGCGGCGAACATACCCGCAAGAGCGATATAATAAACAGTATTGTCCGTTACCAGCGAGACTACCGCGCCCATTGCAAGCAGCAGGGCGGTATTCACTATCATCTTGTGAAGACCGATATCCATGTAAACTATCTTGTGAGTATCTATCGCCCTGACGACAAAGATTATCACGAAGCTGATGAAGCTTGCGACTGCCGCCCCGTAGATACCCCAGAGCTGTATCATGACGATGTTCATGATTATGTTGGAGAGCGCGCCTATGCCCGCAGTCACCATAGATCGGACAGATTTTTTGGACGCGACATACACGCTGCCCATGAAGGTGCAGAAACAGGTGAACACGACCGACATGACGACGAACGGGGAATAAATATACGCGCTCTGGAAATCCTCCGCGCAGAAAATGTAGATAAGCAGCCGTATCACAAGCAGCAGCGCCGCCGCTATGACGTAAACCGCGGACTGGAATATGTCAAAAACGTTGGTGTAGAATTTCGCGACTGTGCGGGAATTTTTCTCCGTGATAGCGGACATATTCCACGCCTGCGAGAAGATGCCGGAGAGTATGGATATCATACTCGGGAACTTCGACGCAGCCTGATACATACCGCTTGATTCAAAGCCTATCATGCCCGATATCATGAAGCTGTCGGAAACGTTTATGATCCACCACATGACCGAGGTGGGTATCATCGGTATGCAGAAGCGCAGCATTGCTTTCAGCATATCCTTGTCTATACCGAGGACGATGACGTATTGTCTGAGCTTTGCGGCGAATGTCAGAAAGATGACGGAGCAGATATCGGAGAAAATAACGGAGAGCAGGTAGCCGAGGTTGCCGAGATTGAACGTGAACAGCAGCACCACGTTGAACACGATGTTCATTACGGTGGTAAGTATGCCGTCCACAGCGTACAGCTTGACGTGTCCGACAGACCGGACGAACAGCGCACACGAGCTTTTCACGCTCCCCGTAACGACATACAGCACGGTGAGCCACGCATAGTCCCGCAGCAGCAGCAGCACGTTGTTGTCGGGCATGATATTGCACATCAGCCCGATAAGCGGCACGAACAGCATACTCGCGCTCACTCCCGCAAGCGTGATGTACATACCGATAGAGAAGACCTGCTTGTTGTCATAGACCGTGTCTATGCCGAACCGGATTATGGATTCGCCCACAGACAGCGTCGCCAGCGACATGAGCAGCGTCGCAGTGTTGATGATGTTGTTTATCTCCCCGTATCCCGATTTTCCCAGCGCAGCCTGATAAAAGCCCATCATCAGTATGACAAGGAGCTTTGACCCGAACTGCCCCAGCCCGAGTATTATTGTGTTTGCCGCTAAAGTTCTGTATCTGTTCAAGTCCTACACTCCATTAAGTGCCGCTGTTGCTGCAAAAGCCGCAGCTGATGCAAGAGCCGCTCACGAGAGAGAGCCGCTGCCGCTCGAGACCGCGCATTCGCGCCTGAGGATATGGCGCTGCCCTATCCTCAGACTCCTGACCCGGTTCCTTTGGACGCCAAAGGAACCGAAAGCGTTGAGAATGTGCGGTATAACTGTTTGCGTTCGTCAAAGACTTTAAACGTATCACGACGTTTTGTCTTTTCTCATCTCCGCAAAAAAATCCGACATAAGAGCGCCGCACTCCCTTTCGAGAACACGGCTCCTGACAAGCGGTACATACGGGAATTTATGTTCATACATCGCAATGACCGAGGAGCAGGCACCGCCTGCTTCGTCGAATGCACCATATACCACGCGTTTCAGCCCCGCGTTCATTATCGCGCCCGCGCACATGGGGCACGGTTCGAGCGTAACGTAGAGCGTGCAGTCCGTGAGCCGTCTGCTGCCGAGATGTTCCGCGGCGGCGCAGACAGCTTCGATCTCCGCGTGTGCTATCGGGGAATGTTTCGCTTCACGGGCATTATGTCCGCGAGCGATCACTTCCCCGCTGCTGTCGGTGATCACCGCCCCGACGGGAACTTCGCCCGCTGCTGCGGCGACTTTCGCTTCTTCTATCGCAAGAAGCATCATTTCTTCGTCGAAGAGCATTATTCAGCCACTGACGCTTCTGCCTTCTCACCGTATATTTCGTTATAATTGATGATACACTGCTTTATGATCTCGGCAGCGGCTTTCTGACCCTGCACCTCATTAACGGCGGTCTCCTTGCCTTCGAGCTGCTTATATACGCGGAAGAAGTGCTGCATTTCCTCAAAGATATGTTTCGGCAGCGCTTCGATGCTGCGGTAAGCGTTGTAGCTCGGATCCTCGAAGGGGATAGCTATTATCTTCTCGTCGTTCCTGCCGTTGTCGATCATGCTGATAACGCCGATCGGGTAGCACGGAACGAGTACCAGCGGGTCTATTATCTCGTTGCAGAGAACGAGGACATCGAGCGGGTCGCCGTCGTCCGCAAGCGTTTTCGGGATAAAACCGTAGTTTGCGGGGTAATGTGTCGATGTGTAGAGGATCCGGTCGAGCATGAGCAGTCCGCTCTTTTTGTCGAGCTCGTACTTCTTCTTGCTTCCCTTCGGTATCTCGATGACCGCGAGGAAATTGTACGGGTCTATCCTGCTGATGTCGATATCATGCCAAACGTTCATAGTGCTTCTCCTTTGCCTTATGTTTAATTTTTTGAACGAGTTATAAAATATATTGTAACGTTTTCGCTTCCTTTGTCGCACAAAGGAAGTAGGTCGGGAGCTCGAGGGGAGGACAAAGTCCTGCCCTCGTGTGGCTCGCCCTCAAGGCGAGACACTTCTCTCAAGCGGCAGCGACCATCTTCAGTACTGTTCCGCTATGAGTCTTGCCACATATACGCCGGACGCTGATGCCTGCGAGAGGGAGTGCGTGACACCGGAGCCGTCGCCGAGCGCGTAAAGTCCCTTGACGGAGGTTTCGAGGTGTTCATCTACCGTCACCTTAGAGTTATAGAACTTGACTTCAACGCCGTAGAGCAGCGTATCATAGTTCGCGGTGCCGGGCGCTATCTTGTCGAGCGCGTATATCATCTCTATTATATCTTCGAGCTGTCTGCGGGGTATCACGAGGCTGAGATCGCCGGGGGTGGCTTTGAGCGTCGGAACGGTGAAGCTCTGCGAAAGCCGGTGCTCGTTGGTGCGCCTGCCCTGTGTGAGATCGCCGAAGCGCTGCACCATTACCCCGCCGCCGAGCATATTCGACAGCCGGGCTATCGACTCGCCGTAAAGGTTGCTGTCGCGGAACGGTTCGCTGAACCTGTTGGATACGAGCAGCGCGAAATTCGTGTTTTCGGTGTGCAGCTTCGGGTCTGCGTAACTGTGACCGTTCACCGTGATTATACCGTTCGTGTTCTCGTTCACCACTTCGCCGCAGGGATTCATGCAGAACGTGCGGACGTTGTCGCCGTAGGTCTTTGAGCGGAACACTATCTTGCTCTCATACACCTTCGACGTTATGTGCTCGAACACTGCCGCGGGGAGTTCCACGCGAACGCCTATGTCAACGCGGTTGCTGTGTGTCTCTATGCCGAACTTGCCGCACAGCTCCGACATCCACTTCGAGCCGGAGCGCCCCGCCGCCGCGGCTACCTGCTTACAGGCGTATGTTCCATTGTCGGTGGTGACAACGAACCCGTCAGCGGTCTTATCGACCGTCTGCACCTCCTCGCGGAAACGTATATCCACATGGTCTTTTACCGCATCATATATGTTCTGGAGTATCGTGCGGTTGCGGTCTGTGCCGAGGTGGCGCACCTTCGCGTCGAGCATGTGCAGATCGTGGCGCAGAGCTTCCGATTTGAGGTCGGAATCCACCGTACTGTATATCTTCGCGTCCACCCCGCCCATTGCAAGATTTACCTTGTCAACATACTCCATGAGCTCTATGGCTTCACTCCTGCCGGTGTGCTCGTAGAGATCGCCGCCGAAGCTGTTGGTTATGTTGTATTTACCGTCCGACATACCGCCCGCGCCGCCGAACCCGTTCATTATCGCGCAGGTCCTGCAATGTATGCAGGATCTTATCTTCTTCCCGTCTATCGGGCATCTGCGCTCGCTTATCGGCGAACCGCGGTCTATCATACAGACGCGGATGTTCCTGCCCAGCTTCGTGAACTCATACGACATGAAAACACCGGCAGCGCCCGCTCCGATTATAACAACATCATATTCTGTCATTTTCTCTCCTTACATGAACACAGCCGCCATGTCGGGGTGCTGCTTGTTCAGTCTTACCGGGCGGAAAGTCTTTGCGTCCACAAAGCAGTGCTCGGAATGACCCGTCACGCATATCCTGCCCGTCTCCTTGTCGGCTATCTCATAGGCAACGTTCAGCCGCAGCCCGTCGAACAGCTCGATATGCCCGCGGATGATGACCGTCTGCCCGAACCTTACGGGTATCTTGTAACGGCAGTCCACCGCAAGAACGGGTATCATAACGCCGTTCTCCTCCATTTTCACATAAGGGTAGCCGCGCCCTTCCATGTACGCCACACGCACTTCCTCGAACCAGCGTATGTAGTTGGAATGATGCACTATGCCCATTTTATCCGTTTCGTAGTAAAACGGCGTTCTCTCAAATTCAAAACTTGTCATAAAAACTCCGGTAGTTACAATAATATGCCGCGTCACGGCAATGCTCAATTCAGAAAGTCTTCTATCCTGCTGTCGGGACCCGCCGGCTTCGTGCCGAACATCACCTCGTTGTGCTTGGCGATAGCGTCGTCAAACATCGCAGGGTCGTCAGAGCGCTTTATCCAGTACGCGTCGAGCGGGAGTATGCCGTAAGTCCGCAGTATTATCTCGTAGGGGTTGTATTCGGTAAGCCCGAGACGCTCCAGTTCCATAGGCGTGGTGTACGGGTTGTCCTGAAATACGCGGGAACGAACGAGATAGTACACGTCCGCGAGCGTGAGCAGCTTGTCGGGCGGTGTCAGCAGCGGTATGTCGGTGTTCGCGTTGTATGAATAGTCCACCCCGAGGTCGGAGCGCACGGAATACACGCACAGCAGAGTGTTGGCATGGTGCAGTTCGAGCTTTATCGGTATCGGCATATCGAACGGTTCGCTCGATATAGGAAGATATGTGTGTGCTTTTATTATAGGTCTTACCATTTTATCAGCACCTTCCGATCGTTTTCGTCGGTCGGCACCACGGAGACGACAAGGATCTTTGCCTCGGATATCATCTTCGCGTGACCGACCAATGATAATTATAACACAATTTTTATTATTTTTCAATATTTTTATTGACAATATTAAAAAAATATTGTAAAATTAAGTAGTATGTGGTGTCGGAGTGCCGACATATCAAT
>CAMHBE010000113.1 GCA_946183095.1 uncultured Clostridia bacterium
AGTCAGCGCGAGAGATGCCGAACTGAAAAGCGAGGTATGCTCGGAGCTCGGCAATATTGAGGCGCTCACTCCCGGTACGGACTATGTTGACGGACAGGTGATTTATCTTGCCGACTCGGAGGAAGAAGCAGCCGTGGTCGCGGAAGCATACAACGCGGAGCTTATACGGTATCAGTACGGCGTTGCAACGGCCGAACTCGGCGGCAATATAACCGTTGCACAGGCGGTAGCAGTAGGCGCAGACCCGTCGCTTGATATGCCGCTCGTCAGCGTAAACAGTATAATCGATGCGGAAGAACCTATCATTTCGGAAGATATATATGAAGATGATGAAGTTGCCGCACCGGAAAGCGACGATGCCGCATTTACATGGCAAGAGTGGCGTGAACAGCTGAACGACCCCGCACTCACACCCGGTTATACATTCAAAACAAAGGATGCTGCAAATCCCAACAGCGCGGGATATGACACAAAAGGATATCAGTGGATGCACGATGCTGTCGGCACCTATGAGGCGTGGGCTACCACAATGGGCAGCAAGGATATCACGGTAGCAGTTATAGATACCGGCGTATGCGATACCCACGAAGACCTCAAAGGGCATACAACGGCACTCAATAATGTCATTGAGCTCCCAGGTACAGTGTGCGACTCTTCGGGTCACGGCACTCATGTCGCCGGTATCATCGGAGCTACGGCAAACAACGGCAAGGGCGGTGTCGGCATTGCCCCCGGAGTAAACATCATAGGTATTCCGGTATTTTACAAAAGCGGAAATTCAACAAAATGCAACAGCAGTGACGTCGCCTCAGCAGTAATGTACTGTGCGGGATACGACAAGAGCGGTAAAAAAGTCACAAGCACAGCAAGAGCGGATATAATAAATATCAGTCTGGGCGGATACGGTTACAACCCGACTTATCAGCAGGCATTGAACGAGGCATACAAGAGCAGTATAACCGTCTGCGTCTCTATGTCGAACGATTATACTAATTCTATCGCTTTTCCGGCAGGCTACGATCATGTTATCGGCGTAGTTGCGACCAACCGCGACAACACTAAAGCCGGCTTTTCAAATTACGGCACCATGGCAGATATCGCAGCGCCCGGTGTCGGTATCTTTTCAACAATCAACGGTCATAATAAAATAGACGACAAGATATATGAGACGACCTACAACGACTGGTATGGTTCATGGAACGGCACTTCAATGGCATCCCCTGTCGTTGCGGGTGTCTGCGCACTGTACATGAGCGCGGTCGGACACGTTGACCCCGACACCATGGAAAGAGTGCTGAAAGAAAACGCGACAAAGCTCCCCGACAAGTCATTGGGCGCGGGTCTTGTGAACGTTGCCGCAATGATGCCCGATACCGTAAAGGACACCGACCCTGTCATAAATTATGTGAGCTTTTCCACGGGCAAGGCAACGGTGATCTCGACCTCGTCGGTAACTCTCGACAACTCCGGGTGCCTGAGCGTCTCCGCTCCAAACGGTGCTGCCGCAGTCTGCGCTGCCGTTTCGTTCGACGGAAAGGATCCGACAATAAAGAACGGGAAACCCGGAAAGAATACATATCTCTACTCTCTTGAAGAAAACATCTACGCGCAGTGGATGACAAACTCGAAGACTTTCACTATGAAGGCTGCGCTGGTAAGCATAAAGGGCACGCTCGGCAGAGTACGCTCTCTCACTGTCAATTCCACGGCAGACTCAGGTGCCGACGAGATCGTTGTTGAAGGTTCTCCTTATGCCGCTGTCGGAAAGTCGGTCACTTTCACGGCATACAGATACGGAGATATACCGAAGGGCGCAAAGATACTCTGGAGCATTGATGCAGGCGCACCCGACGGCGTTACGATCTCCAAAGCGGGCAAAGTGACAGTCAAGAAAGGCACCCCTGTCGGAGCAAAATTCACGGTCAGAGCGACCGCGAGCGACAACTCTTCTCTGTCGGGCACTTACACTGCTGTAACCGCAGAGCCGCTCACCTATGTATATGTGGGCTTTGAAGACGGTGCTGTCAACGAGAAAGTGAACGCCCCTGTCCTGGATAAAAACGGAAACTACAAGAGCATCCGTATGTACACGACCGATATTCCCACAACGAGCTTTGTAGAGAATGAGATCGCAATAAGTTTCTACACATCCGAGGCAAGCAATGTGAATATCACTTCATCAAACCCGTCCGTTGCTTATTTCAGCGGCGGAAAGATATATGCTTCAAATGCCGGAAAAACCAAATTCACAATTACCACCACTGACGGCACCGCCAAGAAAGCTGTTCTTGAGGTGAACGTGATCGTCCCCGCTTCCGATATCAACATCGTCGCAAAGAACGGTCAGCAGTACATAGCTTTCGGCAAGTCCGCACAGCTGAACGCTGTACTCGGCAGCACCTACGGCACTCCGACTGTCAAGACCGTGAACTGGGATTACAAAGTGACAGGTATCTACAACAATGCCAACAACGAAAAGTCTTATCAGGATCTGACCGAGGATTTCAAGAAAAATAAAGCAATAACGATATCCAAGACCGGCAAGGTCACTTTGAAAGCGAATGCGCCCGACATCAGACCCTCTGTTACCAAAAACAGCATCAAATACGACTTCCGGTATGCCTCTGTCACTGTCACAGCCTCGACTACAGACGGCACCGGTCTGACCGCTCAGTTCGGTATGTACGCATATTATCCTGTTACGGGTATGGCAAACTATACCAAAAGCCAGGACGGCTTCTATACCGTAAAAGGTAATACGATAACTGTGGAGCCGGCAGCAACAGACGAAAGCGGCTTCTATCTGCAAACACGTTATATCACTGTCAGTGTCTATGTTTACGGCAAGTTACATTCCCTCTTAAAGAGCGCATACATCCCTTCATCCGGCAATCCGGATGTTGCGGGAATAGTATATTCCGACTATAACAGCAGCAAGAATCTTGTTTATTTCAACATCCCTGTCCGTAAACCCGGAAAGGCAAAACTCACGATCATGGCAAATGACGGCACAGGCAAAAAACTTACCTTGACTGTTGATAGCAAGGCAAAATAAATAAAAAGAGGTAACAACATGAAACTCCAAGATCTCAGACCGCTCAGACAGCTCAAACGACTTACAGCGGCAATTCTCAGCGCGGCGGTGTTCTTCACCGGGACAATGTCCGCAGGTGCGCAGGACTTACAGGTCACAGCGAAACGCGATGATGCCCCGCTCCCCTACGGACTTGCGGGAATGCCGGCAAACTATACCCTCAAATCGGGAGAAGCATCGTACAAGGCAAGAGTACGCGCCACAACAGGCATACTCTCCTCGCTGACACCCGGTGTGGATTACGTCAGCGGTCAGATACTCTATTTTGCGGACTCGGAAGAAGAAGCCGAAACTGTCGCAGCCGCTTACAACGCTGACCTGTTTCAGTTCCAGTACGGTGTGGCCACGGCATCACTTCGCGGCGGCATCACGGTCGCGCAGGCTGTTGCGGTCGGAGCGGATCCAAGGTACGCACTTCCTGCCGTAACTCCCAACTACATCACTAAATTCGACGAGACTGCGGGTGCAGTTTATACCGACGAGGTAACATACACGGAGACGGATGCGCCTGATGCGCCGGAAAGCGACGCTGCCGCCGCAAAGAGCGGGCAGCAGGAATGGGCTGACGCTCTCGGCGACCCGGCTCTGCGCACTGCATATATGTTCGAGAGCAAGAATGCCGCCGCCCCGGATAAGACCGGCATACAGGTATCAGGCTATCAGTGGATGCACGACGCTATCGGCACTTATGAAGCGTGGAACACCACTATGGGCTCCGACAAGATCACCGTGGCAGTAATAGACACCGGCGTGGACGACCTGCATGAGGATCTTGCCGGTCACTGCGTAAATCTCACGGATGTGGTGGATCTCTCCTATCAGAAACAAAAGCTCGATGAAAACGGCAATGTTATATATGATGACAACGGAAATATCGTATATGAGACAGTGGTCCCCGACGCTCTCGACGGCACCGGACACGGAACTCACGTTGCGGGCATAATCGCCTCGACTGCCGGCAACGGCATCGGAGGTGCGGGAGTGGCACCGGGCGTAAACATTATAGGTCTTCCGGTATTTATAGATATATATGACGGCAACTACTGCCTTACCGATGCCCAGATATCGGCTGTAAGATACGTTGCGGGATACAACAAGGACGGCACCAAGGGCAGTCCGCGCGCCAATATCATAAATATAAGCATCGGCAGTCCGAGTTACAGCGAAGCTTATCAGAGAGCTGTGAACGACGCCTATGAAGCCGGTGTCACGGTATG
The DNA here is from genome assembly GCA_946183095.1 of uncultured Clostridia bacterium. Lineage (GTDB taxonomy): Bacteria > Bacillota > Clostridia > Oscillospirales > Ruminococcaceae > Ruminiclostridium_E. The sequence goes on from CAMHBE010000113.1 coordinate 4,312, forward strand.
TGTGTCTATAGGAAACTTCTCTACAAACAGTGTCTCATATCCTGCCGGCTATGACCATGTGATCGCCGTATGTGCCACCGACCGTGACAACAGCCGTGCATCATTCTCAAACTATGGTCCATGGGCGGACATCGCCGCTCCCGGTGTCGAGATATTCTCAACATGGAACGGTCACAGCCGTGACAGCGAAACAAAGGAATACTACACACAAGATCGGCACAACTGGTATGGCTCCTGGGACGGCACCTCCATGGCTTCTCCCGTGGTCGCCGGTGCCTGCGCACTCTACATGAGCGCTGTGGGCGCGGTCGATCCAGACACTATGGAAGCCGTTCTCAAGAAGACCGCGATCAAACTGAGCGACAAAGGGCTCGGCGCGGGTCTTGTGAATGTCGCCGCAATGATGCCGGACAGCGCGGCATCTTCTGCTCTGAACGCTCCCGTATTCTTCAAGGAAGCGGGCGAAACACGCACGGAAGTAAAGTCATCTGTCACTCTCGAAGACGGCGAAAAGCTTATCATTGATGTTCCCGCGGGCGCAGCTTCTTCCTTTGCAGTCGCATCGTTCGACGGCTCGGAGCCTTCCGTAAAGAACGGCACAGCCGGCAAGAACTGCTTCATCATTCCGATAGATGAGCCTTTCCGTCCCGACGAATACACCACGGCGAGATCCTATACCCTGAAAGCCGCTTATGTCAGCACAAAGGGTACACTCGGCAGAACAGCGTCACTTTCGGTAAAGGTGAATGCCGAATACGAACATATAATAGATATATCGGGCCCCGCGTGTGCGGCATCCGGCAAATCGGTGAAGTACGCGGCTTACATAAACAGCGCTCCCGTAAATGTCACATGGGGAGTTGAGGGTGCACCCGCCGGAACAACGATAGACGCGAAGGGCACACTCAAAGTTGCAAAGAACGCCGCTGCGGGCACGGAGTTCAAAGTCACTGCAGTCTCGGCAAGCGACTCCGGAGTAACGGGCGAGTTCACCGTATGCGTAACTTCACCTGTCACCTCGATAACGGTGGGATTTGAGGAAGGCGCGCTCAAAGACGAGATAAACGCTCCCGTAAAGGACAAGAAGGGCATTTTCAAGAGCATACGCCTTTACAATGCCGATATCGAAAGGACAGCCGACTTCACGGAGAATGAAGCCGCCGTGAAGATCACAATGACCGGGCTCCCCGCAGGAAAAGACGCTTGCTTCACCTGCGTGAGCAGCAAGCCGGGTGTTGCGGTATTCAAAGACGGCAGCATCATCGCGGTCGGCGAGGGCAAGACAAAGCTCACTTTCACCGCAGCTGACGGTTCCGGGAAAAAAGCCGCTATAGATGTTATTGTCATAGTACCCGCATCAAGTCTGCTCCTGACCCAAAAAGACAATCAGAAGTATGTGGCTTTCGGCAAGACCGCGCAGGTGAACGCCGTAACGGGTACCACATACGGCACACCCACGGTAAAGGCGATGTCGTGGGAGATCACAGGCAATTACCAGTATATTGACGAGAATGACAGTAAAAACACCATATCGGTAAGCGCGACCGATGACATAATAAATAACAAGTTCGTCACCGTGGACAAAAACGGCAAGGTCAGCGTGAACAAGAAGCTCGAACCGTTTATGTACAATAAGCCCGCAATAGAACAAGACGGAAGTACATTTATGGTATATGAACTTATCATCACGGTAACAGCAGCTACCACCGACGGCACCGGTCTTACAGCCTCGACGCAGCTTGCCGTTACCGCACCGACACAGGCGTTATATCTGATATGGCCGGATTCAACAGCGTACGCTGTTGCGACCGGCAATACGTTCTATATCAGTATGCCTGTCGGGCAGGACGGCATGGCGTACTCATATACCGAGCTCAACTTCAAAGTGAATGCTGTAGGATCATGGTACAGAGTAAGCTCCGACCTGTACTCCTATTCAAGTTCCGACCCCAAGTGCGGCTCCATAATCTGCACCGGAAGCGACGCAAACGGGTATATGCAGTTCACTGTGGTTATAAGCAAACCGGGAAGAGCAAAGATCACGGTAAAGGCAAATGACGGCTCCGGCAAAAAGCTCGACCTGAACATTTACTCTTACGGCTTCTACGTCCAATAAAATATCAAAAACGACAAATGCGGTATCACTTTTTTGGTGATACCGCATTACAGTCTGTCAAAATAGTTTTTTCAATATCATTTCGGTGCAGCGTCAGGCTGCCGCAAGTCCAGAGCGCGCAGCTC
>CAMHBE010000114.1 GCA_946183095.1 uncultured Clostridia bacterium
GAGAGCATGACGCTGTAGCCGAGCTCCGTGAAGAACGTGAACCAGAACGGGTAGTTCTCATACATACCGAGAACGCGGGGAATGCCCACTATACCGCGCTTTGCCTTGTCCTTGTCAAGAGGTTTGTAGTGCGCGAACAGCCTTTTGTATTTATAGTCGTACATATTCGGCAGAGAGGACTTGCCGGCACCCGTACCGGCTCCGCGCTCACAGCGGTTGTTGGTGATAAAGCGCTTGCCGTCCGAGAACCTGCTTATCGTCAGCAGACAGTTGTTGGAGCATTTTCCGCAGCGTGCGGTGGATTTTTCTATAGTGAAGTTTTCGAGCTTTTCAAGCGGAGATATCGTCGAACCCGTGCCGTCGTCGCGCTGCATAGCGACAAGTGCGCTGCCGTAAGCGCCCATCAGTCCCGCCTTGTCGGGGCGTACCGCCTCACGTCCGCAGGTAAGCTCGAACGCACGCAGCACGGAGTTGTTCATGAATGTGCCGCCCTGCACGATTATCTTCTCGCCCATAGCCTTCGGGTCGCGTATCTTTATAACCTTGAAAAGTGCGTTCTTGACCACCGAGTAGCTAAGCCCCGCAGAGATGTCCGCCACCGATGCGCCCTCTTTCTGCGCCTGCTTGACACGGCTGTTCATGAATACCGTACAGCGCGAGCCGAGATCCACGGGGTGTTCGGCTTCAAGACCTATCTCCGCAAATTCACGGCTGGTCATGCCGAGCGCCGCCGCGAAGTTCTCGATGAAGGAACCGCAGCCCGATGAACAGGCTTCATTGAGGAGGATGCTCTCGATCTCGCCGTTCTTGACACGCATACACTTCATATCCTGACCGCCTATGTCAAGGATGAACTCCACGCCGGGCAGTATCTTTTCGGCAGCCTTGTAGTGTGCCATAGTCTCGATCTCGCCGTAGTCCACGCCGAGTGCGGCTTTTATGAGATGCTCGCCGTAGCCGGTAGCGGTGGCTTTCGCGATATACGCGCCCTCCGGCAGCTTAGAGTATATGTCTTTGAGGATCCCGATGACCGACTTCAGCGGATCGCCGAGGTTATTGTTATAAAAGGAATACAGCAGTTCCGCGTTTTCGCCGATAAGGCAGGCTTTCGTGGTGGTGGAGCCCGCGTCTATGCCGAGGTAGCACTTGCCCTTGTATGATGCAAGGTCGGCGGTGGGTATCTTTGCGCGGGAATGGCGCTCGATGAACTCCTGCTTCTCCTTTTCGTCGGCGAACAGCGGTGCAAGGCGCTCTACCTCATGCACCACGACACTGCCGAGCTGCGAGATCTTCTCTTTGAGTTCCGCGACCTTCACCGTGCTGCGGTTGTCGGCAAGTGCCGCGCCGGTAGCAACGAAAAGGTTCGCGTCGGGCGGGAATATGACATCTTCGGGCTTCATGTTCAGTGTTTCGATGAAGCGCTGACGAAGTTCCGACAGATAGAACAGCGGACCTCCGAGGAACGCGACTTTACCGCGGATAGGCTTGCCGCACGCGAGACCGCTTATGGTCTGATTCACGACGGACTGGAAAATGGACGCTGCGACATCCGATCTTTTAGCGCCGTCATTGAGCAGCGGCTGGATATCGCTCTTTGCGAAAACTCCGCACCTTGATGCTATCGGATATATCGTCTCGTAGTCCTTTGCAAGCTCGTTGAGCCCGGTGATATCTGTGTTAAGCAAAGCCGCCATCTGGTCGATGAACGCTCCCGTGCCGCCTGCGCAGGAACCGTTCATGCGCTGTTCGATACCGCCGCGCAGATAGGTTATCTTCGCATCCTCACCGCCGAGCTCGATAGCTATGTCGGTCTCCGGTATGAGGGCTTCGATAGCCACAGCGCCGGCTTCCACCTCCTGTATGAAGGGTATTCCGAGCCACTTTGCGGCGTTGATGCCGCCGGAACCCGTCACTGCAGCGGTGACTTCCTCGCCGTCCACCTTTTCAAGTCCCGCGAGGAGAACTTCCGCGAGGGTCTTCTTGATATCCGAGTAGTGCCGCTGATACTGCTTGTACACAAACTCATTGCTGTCGTTCACAACGGCTATCTTTACCGTTGTGGAGCCTACATCTAAACCTATATGGAGCATAAATACCACCTTGGGGAAAAATATAACAATAATAATATCACTGTATGCTTTGGACATACAGATACATCATTTATTATACTACAGTTCTTTTCAAATTGCAATGCTTTTTTGCAAATTTACAAAAAATTATTTTTGTTTCATTTTGCAATAGTTGACCTGCCGCAGCAATAAAAAAACGGCAGGTCACGGAATGTGACCCGCCGGGATGCGTTATGCCGTAACTTTTATCCTGATCTTGATGGAACTGCTGCCGTATTTTGCCGTTATCACAGCAGTCCCCTTTGCCTTTGCGGTAACTTTGCCCTTTGAGCTGACAGATGCCACCGAGCTTTTGGAGCTGGAAAAGCTCGCCGCGGCTCCGGACCCGGAGTCAAGAATACCGTCAAGCTGCAATGTCGAGCCTTTTTTAAGCGTTATCTGAAAATAAGCGAGTTTGTCTTCCGCGGCGGGAGTACCGCTCACGGTCAGCGATACGTTGTCAAAATACGAGTCGGATTCACTGCCGGTGTGGTAGAATGAATACAGCGAGACTCTTGCCACCGAAGCGTTCTTCGGCACAGTCGCGCTCACGCTGAGAAGATGCCACGAAGCGTTTTTGGAATCCTTTTTTGATGATGCGGAATCAATGAGTTTTCCGTTACTGTCAAAAAACTCTATCTTCAGCATGCTCTCGTCGGTATGACCGCTGTTGTAGGTGCGGTTCTGAGCGGAGAGAGTGGCTTTCATGCCCGCATAGCTGCCTATATTCACGTCCTGATAGATGCGTGTCCCGGCTGAACCTTTGTAGCCTCTCGGGTAGAAATAATACGAGTCGTAAGCAGATACCCCGTCATAATTCGTGCCGGTCTGCCAGATGCCGTCCGGGTCTTTCCACCCTTTCAGTCCGTTCGATGCGTTACCGTTGACGAGCAGTTCCGATGCCGCACCCGCGGGGATGAGCAGCGAGGTCATTGCCATTACCGCCGCTGTCAGCAGCGCGATGAATTTTGTAAGCCTTTTCATATAGTATCCTCCTTTTCCGGGTGTGCCGTATGTTTATGTTTCTGATTATACCATATAAATATATATATTGCAACAAAAAACGCGCTGTTCGTTATATTGCACAAACAAATTGTAAAAAAATATGCAATCTTTGTACACATAGTACCTTGCAAAACAATGTACTATGTGGTATAATCAAAGCATACAAGATACCTTGCAACACAAAGTACCTTGTAAATGCAAGAGAGGGGAGCTGAAAAAATGCAGACACAGCTTAAAAGAGGAACTCTGGAAATGTGTGTGCTGGCGATACTCTGTCGGGGCGACCGGTACGGATATGAACTGGTCAACATCATTTCCGACTGCCTGCACGTTACGGAAGGCACGATATACCCGCTGATGAAACGGCTGAAAGATGCCGGCAGCATAGATTCCTACATAGTGGAATCACAGGAAGGACCGCCGAGAAAATACTACCGCATAACAGAAAGCGGCAGACAGGCGGAAAAAGAACAGGAAGGCGAATGGCGGGAATTTTCGGCCGCTATAGACAAATTGCTCGACGGAGAGGAGAGAACAGCATGATCTACGAAACGAAACACGAATTTATGGAGGGTCTGCGGACAGCTCTCGCACAGAACGATGTAAAAGATGCCCGCGAAATAATGATAGACTTTGAGCAGCACTTCGATGACGGTATCGCCGCCGGGGAGTCCGAAGCCGATATCTGCCGCAAGCTCGGTGATGTCGAGGAAGTCGTCAAGCAGTACATATCCGATGATGACGGCGGCGCTTCCGCAAATACCGCCAATACCGCAAATGCCGCAGGCAATGCAAACACCTCCGGCGGGATAAATACGGAAAAGACCGTATTCGATACCGAACAGCCGCAGACCGCCGAAAAGACGGTGTATGACAGCGGACAGAACGGCGGAGCACAGACTGGCGGCAATTACAATTACAATAACAATAGCACCAACACCTCGACCGTTTACACGAACGTTTCCGGAAATAATCCCGATACGGGGGCAATAATAATAGCGCTCTGCCTTGATGTGTTCATCTACTCATGGGCGCTGCCGACGCTGGTCGGACTGATATTCGGACTTGCGGGTGCGGCGATAGGCATAACGGTCAGCGGTATAGCGACATTCTTCTCCGGCGTCTTCGGTTTCTTCTTCGATGTCTCGGCAATGGTCAGCACAGGGCTGGCTCCGCTGTCTCTGCTTTTCCTCGGTATCACACTCACATCGCTTGGCGGTATGCTCGTCGTAGGTACGGTGTCGGCGGTGAGAGGCTTCATCAATCTTTGCATAGCGATAATCAATCAACATTCCAGAGCGTTCACAGGACGCAGGATACTCAACAGCATCGGTAAGAAAAAGGAGGCGGCTGCACAATGAGCAAGACAGGAAAACTTCTTCTGATATTCGGTCTGACGGCGTTCGTCAGCCTTATAGCATTCGGCGTGTCGATAGCGATCCTCGGCGTATCGAACGGTAACTACAGTGTCAGTCTTTTCGGAGCGAACATCCCGTTCATGCATTTCGGCGGGAGGAGCGAGGTGCAGTTCAACAACGGCGGCACGGTCTACACGTTTGACTCAGAACCGGGCAGATCTTATGATATGACATTCGATGCGTCGGCGCTGACCGGGATCGACATCGAGACAGCGTCCGCGCACACCACCGTGACCTGCGGTGACACCGACGAGGTATATGTGAAATATACCGTCGGAGATGCAAGATTCAGATTTACCGCAGAACTCATAAACGGGAAGTTCACGGCACTGGAGCACAGCACAGGATTTTTCAGCTTCGGCTCTTTCAACGCAGCGGAACTGGAGATAAAGCTCCCCGAAAAGATGTACAACAATGCCCGCGTCGCGGTGGCATCCGGCATAACAAAGGTGAACGGACTTACTTCCGATTCGATGAACTGCGACCTTGCGAGCGGCGACCTTGAAATGAACATTTACGCAAAGAAGATAAGATTTTCGGCGGCATCGGGTCACGGCGTGTTCAGGAACTGCACCGAAAACGCGTGCGAAGAGATCACCGTGCAGACAGCTTCCGGCGGGCAGGAATTCTACGGGTTCGGCTCAGATAACACCAATATAGATATCGCCAGCGGGAATGTGAAAATGCAGGGCTTGTCCGGTAAGGTCGATGTGGATATCGCTTCCGGAAAAGTAGAGCTCCTATATGCGGAATGGAACGGCGGTCTCGATATTGATGTCATGAGCGGCAAGGCTGACATCACACTGCCTGCGGGTTCCGGCATCGACCTTGAATTTGACCGCGCTTCCGGCGGAATGGACATAAACCTTGACGGTACCGGCGAGTCGTTCCACAAGGACGCGGAAGGCATCTACGGCGGCAGCAACGTACACGAAGCCAACATCGACGTTGCGAGCGGCAATGTTTCGATACACAACTGACAGAAAGGGACATCATCATGGAAAACATAAACAACATATCGGTGATAGAGAAAGGCGAATCATTCGAGAGGTCTTTCAGCAACGAAGAAATAACCGGCATCAGCGTAAGGACTGCATCCGCCGAAACTGTGATGACCTGCGCACCGGACACGAAAGCGTATGTCCGCTACACGGCGGGCAGCGCAAAGATGAAGTTCACGGCGGAGATCGTTGACGGTACGCTCATTATAGAAGAAAAGCCGCTGAGTGTGTTCTCATTCGGTATGCTGAAAGCGGGCAGCCTGAAAATAGAACTCCCCGAAAAGCTGTACAAAAAAGCGGAGATAAATGTGGCATCCGGCACAGCTACCGCGCAGGGTCTGACAGCCGAGAGGTTCAACGCGGATCTTGCGAGCGGCAGGATCGAGATGAACATTTTTGCAAGCGAGATAGGCGTGTCCGTTGCGTCGGGCAAGGCGATATTCTCGCGGTTCGGCGACAAGACAGCCGACAGGATGACCATAAAGACGGCATCGGGCTTGCAGGAGTTCCGCGGGTTCGCATCGAAGGAGACCGATATACACACCGCCAGCGGCAGCGTCGTGATGACGGGCATAACGGGGGACGTAAGGGCGGATATCATGTCCGGCAGCCTGAAGCTTGACTACGCCGAGTGGAACGGCAGTCTGAACCTCAAAGTCATGAGCGGCAAAGCCGATATCAGGCTCCCGGCGGGTTCCGGCACGGATCTTGATTTCGAGCGGCTTTCCGGCAGTATGGCTATCGACCTTGACAACACCCGTGTCTCGCTCAAAAACAGTTCCGGCGGTATCTACGGCGGCAGCAACGTGCACCTCGCAAGAGTGGATGTAGCCAGCGGCAGCGTGTCTATCCACAACTGAGAGCGCTCTCAGAGAGGTGGTGCAGCGGCGCGTGCAGTGCGGTCAGAAAAGTAGTGCAGCGGCGCGTTCGCGCTGTCTTTGCAGACGGCACAAGGGCTACGCGCCCTTGACCTGCGGCAGCCTAACGCTGCACCGAAA
>CAMHBE010000115.1 GCA_946183095.1 uncultured Clostridia bacterium
TCGATTGTGGAGGCCCAGAGTCAGCTGCTGAACTATGAGCTCCAGCTGAAGCAGAGGCAGGAGGAAAGAGACAAGGAATTTCGCAGGTCTGAGGGTCAGAAGCGCGTAAAGGGCTCGTAGAGGTCAATGATCGGTGCTTGATAACGCACCTTAAATAAATTATAACGAATAGGAATGGTAAGAGTATGAATATCAAGGTCAAAACCGCCCTCAGGGTGATACTTATCGGCACTACGGTACTGCCGCTCGTTGTGATCGCGCTCGTTACGGTCATGCAGGTAATGGGATTCGCGTCCTCTCTGACCGGCGATGAAGCCAACAACGCAGGCGCGGCTCTCAGTGCGGGTATCTCCAACATCACCGGCTCGTATGTCACCGACGTCGGCGCCTACGCAAACATGGAGATGACCAACAAGACCGGCAGTCTACCCACAGCCGAGCTCGACTCGCTGTACGCATCCATGAGCGAGGATAAGGCTGTGCTCGACTTAGTCGTTTCGGATGCGAGCGGTCAGTATCTCTACAGCGCTGCGGGCAAGCCCCTCACCACCAACATCTCGGCTATCGCGGGCAGCGATAAGAAAACAGGCGTGCGTGTGTCGAAGTTCTCGCAGAAGAACGCGACTTATAACAGCGAGACAGTGTTTGCCGTTACAGCGCCCCTCAAAGACGCTTCGGCAGGTTCCGTTTCCGTTATCGTGAACGCCGATTCCGTGCTGAAATGCATCAAGGAAAGAACGTTCCTTACCCACGGTTTCGCGGTAGTCGCAGATGCGGATAACGTGCTCAACTACAACGGCACCGATATCGGTTCGGCCGACGCGCTCTATGCGGATATCAACACCACATACGATTTCCTCAGACAGAACGGTTCCGGCAAAGCAGGCACCGTACTCAGCACCGGCGGCAAGTACATCGGTTCCTACGGTATCATCAACAACTCCGACTGGGTATGGCTCGCACTCTATGACGCGGGTGAGGTCAACGGCTCCGTTATGACCGTCCTTCTTATAGGTCTCGGTGTTATCGCTGTGCTTATCGTGGTATGTGTCATAGTTATGATACTTTCGACACAGAAGGTCATCGACCCCATGATAAATATGCTCGGCACTATGAAGGAGATAAACTCCGGCAACCACTCCGAGCGTATCAATACCGCAGGCATGGGCAAGGAATTTGCGGCAATGTCCGATGTGTTCAACACCATGATGGATGAATCGCTGATGAGTGAGGAACTGCACAAGACAGTCTCCGATCTGTCCGATAATATGCTGTTTGAATGGGATTTCGCAAAAGAATCAATGTTCGTTTCCGACAACTTCAAGGCAAAGATCAAGCTCGACCTGAACGGTGCTACCCTCAACAACGGTAAATTCCTTGACTCCCTCATGGATGAGGATGACTCCGAAAAGTACAAGAGAGACATGAACACGCTCTTCAAGGAAAAAGGCGATATCGGCAACGAATATAAGCTGAAGCTTGAAGACGAAAAGGAAATATGGGTATCCATGAGAGCGCGCTGCGTAACCGACCGTCTCGGCGAGGTGCTCAGAGTAATAGGCGTCCTTACGGATATCACCAGCGAGAAGAACGCTACCCTCAAACTTGCCGAACGTGCAAGCTTCGACTTCCTCTCCCAGCTCTACAACAGAAATACCTTCGAGCGTGAGTTTGCGGCAGAGCTCGAAAGAAGCGTCGGCAAGAAGGTCGCTGCGCTCTTCATCGACGTCGATGACTTCAAATTCATCAACGACCGCTACAGCCACGCTGTCGGCGATGAAACGATCAGATTCGTTGCGGATACCATCAAGGCAAGAACAGGCGAGACAGGCTTTGCGGGACGCTTCGGCGGTGATGAGTTCGTTCTCTGTATCTCCGACCCCAAGCTCGTCGAGAATGTCGAAGTCCTATCCATGGATATTATCGACGACCTCTATGCGGGTTACTTCTCAAAGTCCGTCAATACAACGCTCAACATCAAGGCTTCTATCGGTATCGCTATCTATCCCGACCACAGCAAGGACGGCAAGGAGCTCGTCGGCTGCGCGGATGCCGCTATGTACTTCGTAAAGAAGAACGGCAAGGCGAACTACCACATCTACGAACCGAGCGACAGTGCCCTCGAAGGCAACTTCATGTCCTCTATCTGATGATCTTACAACACACCCTGCGGCTGCAATGCAGCCGCTTGTGTTTATACGGAGAGAAATTATATGGCAAAGATAATCACTTTCACCAACCAGAAGGGCGGTGTCGGTAAGACCACCACCTGCGCGGGTATCGCGGGATGTCTCGTGAGACTCGGCAAGAAGGTGCTCGCGCTCGACCTCGACCCGCAGGGCAACCTCAGCTTCAGTCTCGGAGCAGACGGCGATTCGTCCTACACTATCTACGATGTGTTCAAGAGCAGGGCGGATATCTATGACACCGTGCAGCACTGCGACTCCTGCGACGTCGTACCCGCGAATATCCTGCTGTCCGGCATAGAGCTGGAGCTTACCTCCATGGGACGTGAATACATACTCAAAAAGCATCTCTCAACTATTGCCGATGATTACGACTACATCCTCATCGACACCCCGCCGGCTCTCTCGATACTTACCATTAACGCATACGCCGCGTCAAACCAGCTCATTATCCCAATGGTTCCCGAGATCCTTTCTCTGCAAGGGATATCCCAACTCAAAGAAACTATCTTCGCGGTGAAGAAATATTACAACCCGCAGCTTGAGATACGCGGTATCGTCCTGAACAAATATTCCCCCCGTCTCGTGCTCACCAAAGAGGTCGAGGAACTTACCACCAAGATCGCCGACCTTATCGACACTGACGTGTTTGAACAGAAGATAAGCGGCAGCGTCATTATCGCGGAGGCTCCCGCACACGCAAAAACTATCGTTGAGTATGCGCCTCGCTCAAAATCCGCTCATGAGTACATGGATCTCACTTATGAGATGCTCGGTATGGAGAAGCCGAAACGCAAGGTGCAGAAACTCGGCAGAGGACGTCCGCCAAAAAATAAGCCCATCGACCTGTAACTTACAGGCTGACGGGAGACAGGAAAGACATTTGACACATGGCACATACCGCTAAAACAAAAAAAGTTCTCGGATTGCTCGACGCGCAGGAGATCGTACCCGCTCACAATCCGCTGATACAGGAGCCGACCGGCGAGAATTATCCCGTTGTGTTCGTTAAATCCGAAATAGGCACGCAGTTCGTAAATGTTCCTTTTTTACTGATAAATGAACAGCTCGGCAGTATTATGGAGCGCTTCAACTGCTGCACCTGTGATAAGTGCGTTGCGGAAGTTACAGTGAGCTGTCTCGCAAAACTGCCGCCAACGATAGTCCGCATAAAGCGCACGGCTGATGAAGATCTCGTCAATAAAGCCGCCGCCGATATGAGGAATGAAGCTATCCGCATCATCACAAAGGAAGTCATGCTGCTTAAAGCCAATCCGCGGCATTGACAGGTACGACAATAAATATACTATATGTAAATAAGCTCCTCGATTTGACAAACATCGGGGAGCTTCTCTTTTACTGTCCGTAATTCGACATCAAATATCAACATAATGTATCATATCCACCATTCGGGAGTAAGTTCTCCCAGTGTCATAACGCGCTTCTGTTCATAGTCCATAAGGATCTGCACGTCCTTGTAATTATCCGCCATGAGCTGCACCATGAGTTCACGGCAGGCTCCGCAGGGTGCGCCCCCGCATTTTCCGTCGGGCATGATGCAAAGGACTTTGTCTATCTCATGTTCGCCGTTTGTCAGCATATTGAATATTGCATTCCGCTCAGCACATATACCGAGAGTAGAACAGGTGTCTACACATACCCCGGTGTATATTTTCCCGGACTTTGAAAGTATCGCCGCTGCGACCTCACCGCAAGTGACATAATCCGATATTTTTCTTGCATTGTGTAGTGACTTTGCAGCCTCGTACATTTGTTCCCAGATCTTGTTCATGATATCTCCTTTCGTGAACAATGCTTCTCTCTCTTCGACATTGCAATTATACCGCAGACAGCCATAATTTGTCAAGGGCATCCAAAATTTTTTCACTCGTTTATCTGTGTGAAAAATTTTCGGAGCCTACCCTTGACAAATCATGTCTGCTGCTGTTTGATGCAATTAGTCGAAGAAAGGAGAAGAATGTTGTTAAGTCCCTGCACGCCTCCAACCTGCGTTTCTCGTGCATTTTCCGTAATAGGTCATGTAGGAAGCCTAAAGATAATTGTATAACCTACACGATTTGGAGCGCGCCGCATATTGCGGCATCGAAAGTCTGCACGACATTATCGCGGCGTGTAACGCATGGGCACCGAGTGCCCCGCCCGCCGCGCAGGCGAAATATCTTAAGCGTCAGCGTCCTCTCGCATCTCTCACTCTCTCTGTTCTCTCTCAACAGTCTCGGCGGCTTTGAAGAGCTGGGTGAGGTTTGACGCACCTATCACTCTTATGCCTGCGCAGGCTTTTTTGTCGAGCGACGAGAGTGCTGCTTTTGGGATGATGCACGTCCTGAAACCGAGACGTGCGCACTCTCTCACCCGCTCGCTTGCGTGAGATACCGAACGCAGTTCGCCGCCGAGACCGATCTCGCCGAATACCGCCATGTCCTCGGGCAATACGATGTCGCAAAGACCGGAAAACAGCGACAGCGCTACTGCCGCGTCCGCTGCGGGTTCAGTCAGACGCATACCGCCCGTTATGTTCACATAAACATCGAACTGCCCGAAGAGATACCCTGTGCGCTTTTCGAGCACCGCAAGTATAAGACACAGCCTGTTGTAATCGAACCCGTCGGCACTGCGGCGGGGGTTGCCGAAACCAGTCTTTGTTACGAGCGACTGCACCTCCGATAACAGAGGGCGGGAACCCTCCAATGTACACAGCACACTTATGCCGCTGATGCCCGACGGTCTGCCCGACAGGAGCATCTCCGACGGGTTCGTGACTTCCTCCAGCCCTGTCTCGCTCATGCGGAATACGCCTATCTCGTTCGTAGAGCCGAAACGGTTCTTTACCGCCCGCAGGATCCTGTATGAGAGCTGCTTGTCACCCTCGAATGTCAGCACCGTATCCACTATATGCTCCAGTACCTTCGGTCCGGCGATTCCGCCGTCCTTGTTGACATGACCCACTATGATTATCGGTATGCCGTATTTTTTCGCCGTCTGCATATACAGCGTCGTGCATTCTCGCACCTGTGTGATGCTGCCCTGCGCAGAAGATATCTCCGTTATCTGCATCGTCTGTATCGAGTCGATTATCACAACATCGGGCTTTTCTTCGATTATCGCGGCGTTGATCGCTTCGCAGTCGTTGTCCGACAGCAGATAAAGATTGTCACCGCTCACGTTCAGTCTGTCCGCTCGCAGTTTGATCTGCCGCTCGCTTTCCTCGCCCGACACATACAATATCTTTCCCGTCTTGTCAAGATAATTGCATATTTGCAGCAGCAGCGTGGATTTTCCTATACCCGGATCTCCGCTCAGCAGCACCAGCGACCCTGCAACGATACCGCCGCCAAGTACGCGGTCAAGTTCCGATGAACCTGTTTTCAGCCGCACATCGTCATCTGCCGATATCTCGCCCAGCGTCTTAGGTTTCAGCGACCGACCGCTCTTTACCGCTGCCCTCGGAAGTTCGACCTGCTCCGAGACTGTGTTCCACTCGCCGCATTCCGTACACCTGCCGACCCACTTCGGGTAAATGTGCCCGCACTCACTGCATATATAAGAAACTCTCTGTTTCGCCAATTTCCGTATTCTCCTTGCTATGTACTTCCTTGAAATATTGCTCCAGACCGCTGTAGATCGTGAATGCCACTTTCTTGCGGTATTCCGGAGAGCTGAGGTTAGCCGCGTCGTTCGGGTTGGACAGAAATCCGCATTCTATCAGCAATGCGGGCTGCTCAGTCGTCTTGAAAAGATACAGACCGTTGTCGATCAGCTTCACCTCGCGGTCGTTGCCCGGCTGGAGTTCCGCAAACTTTTCCTGCATTATCCGCGCAAGTCTGTAGTTTCCGGGATTGTTCGTCGTGTAGAACATCTGTCCGCCGAAATACTCGCTTTCGGTGTACAGATTCTGATGCACAGAGAGGAATACACTGTCCGGATAATGTCCGATACCTTCTGGCTGCGAATACCCTCCACCCCGTTGTCGTATATCGAGATGTCCTCGTCGCGGGTATATACCACCTCGTAGCCGTTCAGTGTCAGCAGTGTCCCGAGATCGAGCACTATGTCAAGGTTTATGTCCTTTTCGTATGCTCCGTTTATTGCCACACAGCCCGAGTCTATGCCGCCGTGCCCCGCGTCAAGAACGATGACCTGCTTCTGCAAGGCTTCCGCAGCAGTCTCCTGTATCTTTGCCGTGTCGGATGCGCGGACGCCGGCGGCGAGTGCGGCAACTGTCACACAGCATACGAGGGTTATCAGGAACGGTATCTTTCCTTTTAATATTTTCAGACTTTCCATTTT
>CAMHBE010000116.1 GCA_946183095.1 uncultured Clostridia bacterium
AGCTCCGTACCGTTCTGGAGTTTGTACAGCTCCGCGAATATCTCTATGTGCGAGCGAGTTTCGTCTTCGATAGTGCCGGGGTCGGTCTTGAGCCGTGTGCGCTCGTTGTCATAACGCAGCTCACAAAGTCCCCGGAACACCGTTCGCAGCCTTGACGCGGCATCCGGTATCGGGTCGCTGTCGGTGAGAGATGCACAGACATAGTCGTCTGTCGCGCCGCATTCCATAAGTTCCGAAAATGTCCCTTTCACGCGGACAAGATCGTGCAGCGGCACAAGCGGTATCGTCCATATCGTGACGTTCCCGTTCCCGTCGAGTTCCCCGACCGTGACGCTCTTTTCCTGATCGGACTCTGAGAAATCGTACTTCATCGGCGTTCCGCAGTACCTTATCCTGTCGGTAACATCCTGCGGGCGGTGGATATGACCCAGTGCGGTGTAGCTGAACCGCGCGAACACAGATGTATCTGTGATATCCGCGCCGCCGACGGTGACTGCGCTCTCCGAACCGGCACCGCAGGCTCCCGCCGTGAAAAAATGCGCTATCAGTATGCAGCGCTCACCGTCGGGGATATCCGCAGCTTCTATGACCGTTCTCACCGCGTCGGTGCTTGTGTTTATCTCTTTATCCGGATAAAATGTTCTCACGTTGCCGGGTCTTATGAACGGCAGAAGGTATATGCCGACCTCGCCGTATTCGTCGTGCATGGTGTGTTTCTGCAGCGTCCCGTCGAAGATGCGGGAGAGATGTATGCCGCTTGGGTCGATGAGTTTTGACGCGAAGGAGATACGCTCGGCGCTGTCGTGATTTCCGCTTATCGCGAAAGTCTCTGTGCCGCGCCGTGCCAGTTCGCACAGAAACTCGTCGAATAACGCGACTGTTTCCGCGCCGGGCACGGGTCTGTCGTATATATCACCCGCAATGAACACGGCATCGGGCTTTTCATCGTCTGATATTTTCAGTATCTCACCGAGGATGTGGCTCTGATCGGCAGCAAGAGAGCGCTCCGCGAGCTTTTTTCCGAGGTGCAGATCGGATATGTGCAGAAACTTCACTGTATCGCCGTCCTTTATTGCAGAATAGTCCGCAAACATTATACCATATAAATGTAAAAATTGCAATATAAAAAACGTTCATTTTTCAGCTTTACAGTGAACAATTCGCACGACCCCAAATAGTCCCTAAACCATATACACAAAAATAATAAATGGTTAATATTGTAAAATACAAGTTAATATTGCTCAAATCATTGACAAATTTATTCATAAGTGCTAATATAATGAATGTCACTCGGAGTGATAAAAACTTTATGGGAAGAAATTCCCGAAAAGTCTTTCCATTTGACAAACTCCTCATTTTTCTAACATAATTTTTACCTCACTTTCATTTTATTTATCCCTCTGCACTGCGGAGGGAGCTTTTTTTAAAAACTCCGGAGGTGCCATGCCCAGACAGCTTGTTCACGTCACACACGGTTTTTCGCCTGTGTACGATGAAAACAGCCGCATACTTATACTCGGCTCGATGCCGTCGGTAAAGTCCCGCGAGGTTCAGTTCTACTACGGTCATCCGCAGAATCGCTTCTGGCGGGTGCTCGGGAACGTCCTCGGTGTTACTTTCCCCGATGATGTTCAGGGTAAGCGGGAGCTGCTGCTTGCAAATAATACCGCGCTTTGGGATGTTATCGCCGAGTGCGATATTGCAGGATCGTCCGACGCATCTGTGCGAAACGTTGTTCCGAATGACCTCTCCGTTATCCTGAAAACTGCGCCTGTTGCAGCGATTTTCACCAACGGGGGTACGGCATCCCGTATCTACGCGAAGTTCCAACGACCGACGACGGGCAGGGAAGCGATACCGCTCCCGTCAACGAGCCCCGCGAATGCGGCATGGTCGGAAGAACGGCTGACAGCCGCGTGGAAAGACGCAATTTCCTCCTATCTCATCTGATACACACATCTGTTTTCATACGATGTTCTCCTTAAAACACAGAGGGTATGCCTTTTTTACGGGCATACCCTCTGTGTTTTTTATAGGTACATCATGAAGATCCGGTTAGCTTGTAAAGTTTTCTGCACATCTATGATGCGCTGATTTGAAGAGCCGCGGAACGCCAGCGAGATATCCTTTTTTGCGATCTCGAAACGTCCGTCAACGAGCACATCTATGAGTTTGAGCATATCGTCGGTGCATTCGCAGCGCGGGTGCGGACTTTGTTCCTGCATCTCCTCAAAGGTAAACCCGCTGAACGCCCATATATCTTTTTTCGGGTAAGTATCCCGCACTCTCCTGAGAAACGGCAGCAGTACCCGCTGATTTTCGGGCTCGAAGGGTTCGCCGCCGAGCACCGAAAGACCGTTGATATAGGACGGTGCGAGCATTTGCAGTATCTCATCTTCCGTTTCTTTCGTGAACTCCCTGCCGTAGCGGAAGTCCCACGTCTGGGGCTGGAAGCAGCCCTCACATTTGTTTGTGCATCCGGACACGAACAGCGATACCCGCACGCCCGTGCCGTTTGCTATATCGTAATTTTTTATCTCACCATAAAACATAATTATATCTCAGCGTGTCAATAAAGTAGGTGCAGCGGCGCGTTCGCGCTGTCTTTGCAGACGGCACAAGGGCTGCGCGCCCTTGACCTGCGGCAGCCTAACGCTGCACCGAATTATTTTTTAATTCAGATAAGGCTTTTTTGACAGACTGAATTATATCTGTCTCATCTGTATTGGTGCAGCGTTACGCTGCCGCGGGGTCCTCAGGGGCAGCGCCGAGTCCCTGAGCGGGTGCGGGCGGTGCCCGCGGTATCCGTTACAGCAAGGTCACAGGTGGAGCACTCTATCCCGTATCTCCTGCGTTCTGCCCTGATTCCAGTACTGTGTGCCGATGTAACCGCAGGTACGGCGTGCGACATTCATCGTGTTCTGGTCGGTATTTCCGCACTGCGGGCATTTCCATACCAGCTTGCCGTCCTCCTCGACTATGTTTATCTCGCCGTCCCAGCCGCATTTCTGGCAGTAGTCGCTCTTGGTGTTGAGTTCCGCGTAAATTATATTGTCATATATAAACCGCATGACCTGCAAGACCGCTTCGATGTTCTGCTGCATATCGGGAACTTCCACATAGCTTATTGCACCGCCGGGGGAGAGAGCCTGAAACTCCGACTCGAATTTCAGTTTCGAGAACGCGTCTATCTTCTCGGTAACATGAACATGATAGCTGTTCGTGATATATCCCTTGTCGGTGATGCCCTCGATAACGCCGAAGCGCTTCTGGAGACACTTTGCAAACTTATATGTGGTGCTTTCGAGGGGAGTTCCGTAGAGCGAGAAATCAATGTTCGTTTTGGCTTTCCACTTTTTGCAGGCATCGTTCATATACTGCATGACTTTCAGCGCGAATGGCTTTGCATCCGGGTCGGTGTGGGACTTGCCGGTCATGTACTTTACACATTCGTACAGTCCCGCGAATCCCAGCGATATGGTCGAGTAGCCGTTATACAGCAGCTTGTCTATCGTCTCGCCTTTTTTGAGCCTTGCGATCGCTCCGTACTGCCACAGTATCGGCGCGACATCCGAGAGCGTGCCTTTGAGCCTCTTGTGTCTGCACATGAGCGCTCTGTAGCAGAGATCGAGCCTTTCGTCGAATATCTTCCAGAATTTCTCCTTATCGCCGCCCGATGACAGCGCGATATCGGGGAGATTCAGCGTTACGACGCCCTGATTGAAACGTCCGTAGTATTTGTGCTTGCCGGGCTCGTAGTTGCCGGCGTTTGCTATATTGCCCACACCCGCGTCCGTGAAGCGGTCGGGAGTGAGGAACGAACGGCATCCCATGCACGCGTAAACGTCGCCTTTCAGCTCGAGCATCTTCTTCTCGCTGATGTAGTCGGGGACCATGCGCTTTGCGGTGCATTTCGCGGCAAGTCTTGTCAGATAGTAATACTTGTCGCCCTCATTCAGATTGTCTTCTTCGAGCACATAGATGAGCTTCGGGAATGCGGGTGTCACCCATACACCCTGCTCGTTCTTCACACCTTCGCAGCGCTGCACGAGCACTTCCTCGATGATGAGCGCAAGGTCGCGCTTTTCCTGCTCGTTCTTTGCCTCGTTCAGGTACATGAACACGGTCACGAACGGAGCCTGTCCATTGGTCGTGAGCAGTGTCACCACCTGATACTGTATGGTCTGCACGCCGCGGCTTATCTCCTCGCGGAGCCTTTTCTCAGCCATCTGGCGCGCTGTTCCTTCGTTCAGTTCTATACCGAAATCCTTTGCTTCCTGCAATACATCCTTGTACAGCTTTTCGCGGCTCACCTGCACGAAAGGAGCGAGGTGGGCGAGGGAAATGGACTGTCCTCCGTACTGGTTTGAAGCTACCTGCGCGATTATCTGCGTTGCGATGTTGCAGGCGGTGGAGAAGCTGTGGGGACGTTCGATGAGCGTGCCGGTGATGACCGTGCCGTTCTGGAGCATATCCTCAAGGTTCACAAGGTCGCAGTTGTGCATATGCTGTGCGTAGTAGTCCGCGTCGTGGAAGTGGATTATGCCTTCGTTGTGGGCATCCACGATATCTTTCGGCAGCAGCAGGCGGTTGGTGATATCTCTTGAGACTTCGCCCGCCATATAGTCACGCTGTGTGGAGTTTACTATCGGGTTCTTGTTGGAGTTCTCCTGCTTTGCTTCCTCGTTGCTTCCGTCTATAAGGGAGAGTATCTTGTCGTCTGTGGTGTTGGACTGCCTTATGAGCTGTCTTGTGTAGCGGTAGGTGATGTAGGCTTTTGCAGCCTCGAACGCGCCGTGAGCCATGATCTGATGCTCGACCATATCCTGCACTTCCTCGACGCTCGGCGAACGTCCGAGTTCCTCGCAGGAGATAACGACGCTCTCTGAGATGCGTCTTATCTGCAAGTCGGTCATCCTGACCGATTCATCGACCGCGGCGTTTGCTTTTCTGACCGCGTTTGTGATCTTTTCGGCATCAAAAGGCTCTTCGGAGCCGTTTCTTTTGATGATCTTCATACTTTTACCTCTGTATTTATATATGTCGTCCGTGAAACTATATCTTGTGTCCTACAATTAAGGATTATAGCACATCTTGTATTTTTTGTCAAGAGCGTGCTTAGTTTTTCTGCCGCATATCAAACGGCGGTGTTGAGCGGAGTTTGTTTATTTTTAATAAAAATATTATCCAAAAATTAGAATATTTCATGAAACTATTGATTTATCCGACATAATAATGTATAATAGTATAGCTGAAAATCATATCAGTTCAAATCTATCCGGCAGGTCGAACCCTATGAAGAAGATATTTTCCTGTATCATTGCACTCACAGCAGCACTGCTCCTGACGTTCTCCGCTTATGCGGACGCGGTGACGGATGAGCTCGCTCCCGCTCTGTTGAAAGGTGCATCCGAATACGATGAATATATAGATGTCACGGATATCGCAAAAAAATACCGGTGGGACAGGAACACCACCATAGATATGCTGACGTGTGCGTATCTGTACCTTCCCGAACTGTTTTTTGCGAGCAACGAGGTGTATCTTTATTATTCAACTGCCGGCACCTATGCCGCACAGCTGAAATACAACATCTCCGCCCGTGAACTCGACGCGGCAAAGGCAAGGCTCGATGCTGCCGCAAAAAAAGCAGCAGAGGGCATCACCGACGATATGTCCGATGTGCAGAAAGCACTGTATGTCCATGACTACATCATCCTTAACTGCGGTTATGACACGTCATACAAGAACTACAACGCCTATAACTGCCTTGTTGAAAGATCCGCTGTATGTCAGGGCTACTCCCTCGCGTACAAGTATATCCTCACGAACTATCTCGGCATAGACTGCACGGTGGTGTATTCCAAATCGCAGAACCACGCGTGGAACTATGTCAATATTGACGGCAGGTGGTATCACGTCGATGTCACCAACGACGACGCGCTCTCTACCTACGTCGGCGCATCCTATGACAACCACGGCTTCGTGATGCACGAGAATTTCCTCATGAGCGATACTCTCTGCCGCAGCTCGTCCCCGCTCCACAGGAACTGGACGGTGGTGGGCAGCTTCCCGGCGGCGTCCGATACACAATTCGACAATGCTTTCTGGCGGGATGTCTATTCCGCAATGGCATCACGCGGCACCGTCTGCTATTATGCGGTAAAGGGCGACAAGGAAGCCGATGACGGCACAAAGTACACGAATATCTGCTCCTACGATTTTGCAACGGGCAGGAACAAGACGCTTGCAAGGGTCAAGGCAAAATGGTACGCAAGAAGAAATGCCGGCGGCGGAACGGTGAACGATTACGGAAAGTCGTCCTACGTCAGATCGTGGATGTCGGTCGCGCTCAACGGCGGGAAACTGTATTTCAACACCAACAAGACTGTATATTCCTTCGACCTCTCCGCAAAAAAAGCAAAGAAGCTCTATACCCTCAACAAGGAAGAAAATCAGATATTCGGACTGACATACGCCGAC
>CAMHBE010000117.1 GCA_946183095.1 uncultured Clostridia bacterium
GGGCGACGTAAGCGCCCTTTGGCGGGGGTGTCGAGGGGGCAGAGCCCCCTATCTCGACATCTCGATATCTCAACAAATCTGTCCTCTCTGCCCTCTCTCAACTGCTTCTCCCGCAGAACAGGCTGTATTCGCAGTATTTGCAGGCCGAATCGTCTCTTGGGCAGGCGCCGGCCATGCCGGAAGCGGTCTCCTTCGCTTTGGTATTTATATACGACGTGCAGTATGCGTGAAGTGCGTTGAAGACCTCGGGAGTTACCTCGACATGGTCGGTGTAGCCGCCGCGCACTTTGCCGTAACGCTCGGTGAGCTGTTCGTTGAGCGCATCGAGTTCGGGCTTTTCGGGCGAATCCGACAGTATCATACCGGCGGGGGAGTGCTCGCGCATATATTTTTGCAGGCTCTTGCGGGACTTCTCCGCAATATCGCTGCCGTCGGAGTTCTCGTAGGATATCATGCCCACGGGCAGATACATCACCGACGAGGGGCGCAGTGACGGGTCATTGCCCACAACGCCGAAAAGATACATCAGCATTTGCAGGTCTTCTCCCCTGAAAATATCCTCCAGCTCGAAAGTCCTGCTGCTGCGCTTGTAGTCCACCACCCGCACGAACTTACCGCCGTCCGCCTGCATCGTGTCTATTCTGTCGCAGATACCCGATACCGTGATATCTCCCAGCCTGAACGTGAGCCGCTGCTCCAGCGCTTCGGGGTAAAATCCGCCCACCGAGCTGTCGTCCCTTATGCGCACAGCCGCTTTCACCGCGTACCGCCCGAGACGTTTCAGAAGATACGAAAAGCGCTTTGCACCGCCGAAATCACCGAAATACCCCGTTTCCTCATACACCCTTATGCTCTCTGCAACGTGTGCGGCTATCTGTTCGTCAGTGAGCCGAATGAGCGCGCTGCGGTCATCTTTGCAGTCGTTCAGGAGCCTTTGCAGACAGAAATGTATGACAGTTCCCGCAAGTGCCGCATCGACTGTCCGCTCACCGTCCTCGCGCAGTCCCAGCCCGTATTTGCAGAAAAACGCGAATTTGCAGCGGTTCACGAGGGTTATCGCAGTGGGCGACCAGCTTTTCGGCGTGAGCAGCATCCTTGCGTTTTTCTGCCCGATAATGTGGCGGTCACGGTCGGGGCGTTCCCCCGCAGCCGACCTTAGCATCTCGGTGAACCTCGGCGGTACGGCGTTCATAAGCGCCTTTCGTTCGCCGGAGCGCGTCCTGTCACGATAAATGCGGGCAAGATACCGTTCGGCGGACTTTCTCGTGCGGCAGTAGAACTCCGCGCCGTAGTTGTCGGCACCGTCTATGTGGGCTCCGAACCGTTCACGAAGCTGTGCGAGGGGAGCGGCGGGTTCGAGATACCGTCCGTCCTCGCTCAGCAGCGAGTAGGTGATGTACAGCTTCTCCGACGGGATGTTCGTGCAGCGGTACACCGTGAAAAGCTCCTGCGAATAGCGTGACAGCCTGTCCGACGTGACGGGGATGCCAAGCTCGGTGAGCTGCTCGCTCTCCGCGGGAGTGAAAATATCCGAAACGGGCGGCGGGGGCGGCATAACGCCCTGGTCGAAACCACATATAAACACATACCTGACATCTGTGAAGCGGCTCCTGTCCGTATCGCCCACAGTTACCGCGTCAAGTGTCTGCGGCGGCTTTGCGACAGTCGTCGATGTGAAGATATCCGTCAGTATGCCGATATATTCTTCAAGGGGCAGGTAACAGCCTTTGAGCGCTTTATGAGCCGACTCGAACACCGTCACCGTGTCGTCCCATATCTCGCTGTATTCTTCGAGCTTGCGGCGGTCAACTATCAGTCCGCCGTCCTCCTCGCGCCCGATGATGCACTTTCCGTAAACCGTGCGGTAGATGTCCATTTTGTTGCAGATATGGTCGCAAAGCAGGCGGGTAAGCTCCGCGCCGTCGGCTCCCTCGGCAGCATTTTTCAGTTCTTTCAGCGGTTCTATGATGCTCTTGCGCAGCTCTTCGAGATGCCCGCTCCGGTCGAGCTGTTCGGGAAACTTTCGCAGCCAGTCGCGCTGCCGCAGGTCATAAGTTCGCGCAAGCTGTTCTATCCTGTCGATCTGGATGTTGCTTATGACCTTGCCGGAGGAATGGCGGACAAACCCGCTCTTGACATAGCGGAGAATGTCGCCGGTATCGAAAGAGAGCGCACGCAGCGTGTATATCGCAAAACGCACGAAAGAGCGGGTCATCAGCGGTTCGGGGATATCCGCGAACGCAGGGATCCCGTACTTCTTCATGGCGCTGTCGAGTATGGGATCATACGCGCTGTCGGGGGTGAGAACGGCGATATCCCTGCACCGCACCCCTTTGTCGGTGAGCGAGCGTATCTCGGCGCATATCCAGTCGCACTCCTGCCACATATCCCGCGCTTCGGTGATGTGAAGTTCCCGGCACCTGCGGTACTGTTCGGTAAGGCGGGTGACTTTTTTTTCACCGTCTCCGGCAAGTCCGGATGCGAGCCTGTTCACCGCGTCGAATCTGCGTTCGCGGCATTCGGGGTAATCGCAGGTGAGTGCGACGGTCACACCTGCGGCTTTATCGAGCAGTGCCCGTATAAATGCAAGCTGACTGCCGGAGAATCGGTCGAACTCGTCGAAGAATACCTCACAGCCGTCATAGATATCGCTTTTGAGCACCGTTTCGGCTGCACGGCGCACGTCGTCGAGCTTGTCGTCGAAATTGGTGCAGAGTATGCGGTCATACGCGGAGTAGATGAGCGAGATGTCGTTCAGCTTGTCATAGAGCGCATCGCCTATCTGTTCATTCCTTGCGAGACGGGCGCGCAGTTCGGAAGGGGATATCCCCGCGCCGCGCATATCTCCGACCATTCCCAGCGCGAAAGTCGGGAACCCTTGCTTTTTCGCCTGACCCCTGTAGTACAGCAGCGCCCCGTCGCCCGCACATTCTTCGAGAGCGCGTTTCATCGCGATATGCTTCGCTATGTCGTCGGCGTACTCTTTCGTTTCGCCGTGCAGCCGCAGTATCCGCTGTGCTTCCCGCGAGAACATCGCCACTCTGCAATGCCTTGACAGGTGGTGCGGTATCGTTCTGTACAGCAGTTTCTCCGCTTCAAACGAGAACTGGTCGGGTACGAAAAGAACGGCATCCCGCCCGCTTTCGGCAGCTGCCGTCATAAGTTTTCTCAGCAGCGAGGATTTTCCCGTCCCCGCTTCTCCGGTTATAAGATGTAACATAAAGGGTATTGCTCCTTCAGAATGTGGGAACTGCCCCTGTCACGGGTATGCGGGACTTGCGGCAGGGGCAGTATCTATCGGATCATTCCGGGTGATCCCGCCTTTTTTGGCGGCAGTGTCCGCTCTCACGCCTGTGCGTCGAGCAAGCCGAGTGTGCTCACGGTAATGACACCGGTGCCTGACGCGAACTTTTCGCGGATGAACTCAAAGGCTTCGAGACGGGCACGGGCTTCTTCGCTGAGATCACCTATGCCGACTTCACCTTTAAGAGTGTCCTTATACTTTTTCCACTGGCTGTTGAGGTCATCGGACAGCTTGTTCAGTTTGCTGATATTGTCCTGCGCTTTGCTGACAAAATCATCCTCGGTGCGGTCGAGCTTATTCAGCAGCAGCGAGTCGCCGGGGTCGGGAGTTTTCAGCCCCGTCATTTCCTCAAACACAGCGGCGTATGCGATATAATCGCGGGTAAAGCCCTCGTTGTCCTGTGAGGATATCGCGGAGCCGTCCTCGTTCCTGCCATAAGGCGCAAGAAAAGAGTCGATGCGGCTCTGTACATCGTCAAGCGCTTTGCTGATATCGCCCGATGAGATGATATCACCGTTTTTCTTGTCCGCGAACAGCCATTTCTTGTCGCTGTCTCCCTGTACCGTAATGAAGCCGCCGTTTTCTTCGGATCTTTCAAGCATATCTATATAGTGATATTTTTCGTCTTCGAGACCGCGGAAAGTCTTTATATCCTGCTCCTCTTTGTTTCGTATGCTGATGATACGACCCTGCATCTGTAAATATGACCGTGCGGCTATGTCCGCCTTGTCGGATTCGGATAGTCCGTCAAGAGCGCGTATGACATCGGCATTGTCGTTCTTGAAGGCGTTTGCAAGACGCTCTGTAAAGCTGTCGATATTGTTTTCGGAAACTTTGCTTGTTTCCTTTCCGGCGTTAAGATATGCGCCCTTAGCGGCAGAAAGGACGGATGACCCTCCGCCGACCGCTTTGGAGTTGAACTGGTTTCCTGCAGATCTCAGACTTGATACGATATTATTCATAAAGCTCCCTCCATTCACCGCTGCCTGATAAAAGCGTTCTGTATGTTATATCGGCACAGCAGAGGAAAACTTTAGATTATGAACGTATTTTTCCTTATGACCGGTCGTTTCCCGGAAGTCAAGGGTTTCCAAAAATAATTTTTCGGTGAAAAATTTTTTTCGGAGCCTCCCTTGACTTCCGGGATGCGCCATGCTGAAAGGCGCTGCCGACGGGGCAGGGTGGGAAGCAAAACGTACTGCACCTCCCCGTCGCGCCTTCGATTTTAGCATGGCGCACCACTCCCTGTGCAGTGCGGACTTTCAGGCGTTTTGTCCTCGGGGGCGAATAAAAAGCAAAACCGCAATGTGTCAACAGTCACTTCCCGACGCAGAACCTTCTGAAAACACTGTCTATCACTGCGTCGGAAGCCTTATCGCCGGACAGCTCATACAGCTTGTCGAGCGCGTTCTCGCACATTATCCCCACAGCGTCGAGGGTCATTCCCGCTTCGAGTGCTTCACGCGCCCGACGGATAAGTTCCAGGGCTTCACAGGCGCAAAGCCGCTGGCGCTCGTTGGCGATATACCCCGACGTGAGGTCGAGCCTTCCGATGCCGGAAACTTCCGCAACGGCGCGCGCTATCGTCTCCGAACTCGCGGGGTCTTTCGCGCTTATACGCACGGTATTGGGGAATTGCGACGAAAGGCGGGCGACATCCGCTTTTTCCGCAAGATCGGTCTTGTTTATGACACACACTGTCTTTGCCGGGTCGAGCCTGGCGATGAGACGATCATCGTCGCCGGAGAGTTCGCGGCTCGAATCGAATACCGCAAGCACCACGGACGATTCGCCGAGCTTTTTGAGCATCCGCTCAACGCCGATGCCCTCCACAACATCGTCGGTGTCTCGTATCCCCGCGCAGTCCGCGAGCCGCAGCATGATGCCGCCGAGCATCACCGTTTCTTCGACGATATCGCGGGTGGTACCCTCGATGTCGGTGACTATGCTGCGCTCGGTGCCTGTCAGCAGGTTCATAAGCGTTGACTTGCCAACATTCGGTCTGCCGACTATCGCGGTGGGTATGCCGTCGCGGAGCATCTGCCCCTCACCGCTGCTCGCTATCAGGCTTGCAAGCTCGTTTTCCGCGTTTTGCAGCTTCTGCGTTTCGAGGTTCCCGTCGAACTCGTCCTCCATTTCGTCGGGGTAGTCTATCCACGCCTGTATCAGCGTGACTATCGACAGTATCTCGTCCGAAACGGCTTTGATGCGCCTGTGGAGCGCTCCCTCGCGCTGTGCTTCGCTGCAGATGAGGAATTGCTCGTTCTGTGCGCCGATGATATCCGCGACAGCTTCCGCCTGCGTGAGCGACATCTTCCCGTTCAGCATTGCTCTTTTGGTGAATTCTCCTGCCTGTGCGGGAACTGCACCCGCCGAAAAGCAGGCGCTCAGCACCCTTTTCGCGATAAAAACACCGCCATGGCAGGATATCTCCGCGGTATCCTCACCGGTGTAACTGTGCGGGGCGCGGAATATGAGCAGAACCCCGTCATCCAGCCGTGTCCCGCCGTCATGTATGGTGCCGTAAGCGGCGGTATATCCGCGCATCTCGGTCACGGCTTTTCCGCTGACAGGCTCGAACACCTTTGCGGCGATACCGGCGGCATCATCACCGGATATTCGTATTACAGCTATCCCGCCCTGTGCGGGTGGGGTAGCTATCGCAGCTATAGTTTCCATTTTTACACAACTTTCTGGTATTGTTGCAGCGTTTTCGCTTCCTTTGTCGTACAAAGGAAGCGGTGAGGGAGTTTGAGGGAGAGGCAGCGCTCTCACTTCTTACCGAACAGCTTTGAGAAGAGACCTTTCTTTTCTTTCGGCTCTTTACCGGGCTTTTTCTCGCTTTCGGCGGGGCGGTATTCATCGTAATACTCGCCGTACTCGTCGTAGTCGATATCGCCCATGAGCGCCTGTGCAAGTGTGCGGCGTTCGAGCTCGTCTCCGGTATCTTCGAGCAGATAGGTGTATATCCTCTTCGGGCGGGGAGGCGCGGGCATATCGGGAGCGGACTCTATTATGCTGTTCAGCGCCTTTCCCATATCCTCCGTGAGGGATGCACCCATTTCGCCGAAATATTCCTCACACGCGATGTTGTATTCATCGGCGGGGTTCATGCCGCCGATAGCGGACAGATGTATCCCTTCGCGCAGATATGACGAATATTCGAGATAG
>CAMHBE010000118.1 GCA_946183095.1 uncultured Clostridia bacterium
AAAGGGTCTGACCGCCGAATTGTAAACTGACGTTTGAAACTGTTATCATCACTTATCTCCTGCATTATAAATAGTAGTATTAACAAGTATAACATATCCCGCGGGATATTGCAAACCACGTTTTCAACAAATTCACTATAAACGGGTGCGCAATTTTGTTGCATTTTGCCAATCGCCGTATCGGAACATTTCCGGGAGGGCGGCAGCAAAATGTTTTTTCTTGTAATAGTTGACAAAAGCGTAATGCGGTGGTAAAATAAAAATGTATGATTTGTTATACCGGCAGCATGAAAAGCTCCGGGAAAGTTGAGGATACCATGAAATATATAATGTCCATAGATCAGGGAACTACCTCGTCAAGAGCTGTGATATTCGACAGGAACGCGAATGTCGCCGCCCTCGTGCAGAAGGAGTTCACCCAGTATTACCCCGGCAGCGGTCTTGTGGAGCACGACCCGCTGGAGATCCTCTCGTCACAGGTCGAGGTCTGCTGCAGCGCAATGTTCGAGGCAGGTCTGAAAGCATCGGACATTGCCGCCGTCGGCATCACCGACCAGCGCGAGACTACCATAGTGTGGGATAAGAACACCGGCAAGCCCGTTTACAACGCGATCGTGTGGCAGTGCCGCAGAACGGCTGATATCTGCAAAGAACTGGAGGAGCGCGGACTGACCGGGTTCTTCCGCGAACGCACGGGACTGCTCATTGATCCGTATTTCAGCGCGACCAAGCTCAAATGGATACTCGATAACGTTGAGGGTGCAAGAGCACGCGCCGAACGCGGTGAGCTGCTCTTCGGAACGGTGGACTGCTGGCTCATGTGGAACCTCTCCGGCGGTAAGGCGCACGTCACCGACTACTCCAACGCGTCCCGCACCATGCTGTTCAACATCCACACCCTCGAATGGGATAAAGATATACTTGACCTGCTCGGCATACCGATGTGCATGATGCCGAAGGTGACGGACTGCTCCGGTATGATCTGCGAGACGGCGCCGGAGATCTTCGGAGGGAGCATCCCGATAGCAGGCTGCGCGGGAGATCAGCAGTCCGCTCTTTTCGGACAGAGATGCTTCTCGGAAGGCGACGTGAAGAACACCTACGGCACAGGCGCGTTCCTGCTGATGAATACGGGTGACAAGCCCGTAATGTCCGACAGCGGGCTGCTTACAACGATAGCGTGGGGCATAGGCGGCAAGGTGACGTATGCCCTCGAAGGCTCGGTGTTCATCGCGGGCGCTGTGGTGAAGTGGCTGCGTGACGAGCTGGGAATGATACGTTCCGCGTCGGAGACGGAAGCTATGGCGCTGAGCATATCCGACAACGGCGGGGTCTACCTCGTTCCGGCATTCACAGGCCTCGGAGCGCCATACTGGGACAGCGAAGCCCGCGGAACGATATCCGGTCTTACGCGCGGTTCGGGAAAGGCGCATATAGTGCGTGCGGCGCTCGAATCCATCGCCTATCAGGTGCATGATGTGCTGCGGGTCATGGAGAAGGACACCTCACGTCTCGGCAGCATAAAGGCGGACGGCGGAGCAAGCGCGAACCGCTTTCTGATGCAGTTTCAGGCGGATATCACGGGAACGCGCGTGATACGTCCCGCGAATGTGGAGTCCACCGCGCTGGGAGCCTGCTTCCTCGCGGGTCTCGGATGCGGTTACTTCGCGGATATCGGCGAGATACGCGGCATAGGCGGGGAAGTAACGGAGTTCGTGCCCGCGATGCCCGACTGCGAACGTGAAAGACTGCTCGCCGGCTGGCGAAATGCGGTCGCAGGAACGCTCTCGGCGCGGGATATATAAATTGCACAAAAAACGATTACAAAAACTGCACGAAATAACAAAATGTGTTTCGGGGACTGCTGTCGTGGGTCAATTCTATTGACACGGGCGGAAAAATATGTTATACTTTTGTTACATGGCATTATGCCTTATAAAGGACAGAAATGGGGTCTAAGTATGGCTGATTTTACCAAAGAAGATTTTGACATGGTAAAGAGTGAAGATTATGTTGAGGACGAGTTCGGGCTCGCGCTGAAAGGCTATCTTATCGTGCGCATCGCCTTCTACCTTGTGGGAACTTTCGCTATCCTCGGCGCGGTATTCGCACTCCTTACGGGTTCAACGACAATAAATGACCTTGTGAGCAATGCTACGGGGCTCAACATCCAGTCTCCTGTGCTGAACGATCACTTCAGCGGGCTTCAGATATGTATGTTCGTTCAGGCGATATACACTGTCGGTTCGCTTGTAAGCGTCGGTCTGCTCTACATCAAGCGCACAAAGCTGTTCGCGTTCATCGACCTCGGTCTGTTCGTGCTGCTGGCGGCTGTGTTCTTTATCATGGGCTCGTTCGATATACTTTTCAACGGTTCCGCATGGTTCCTCTACTTCCTGCTCAATCCCGTTATATCGTTCGTTGCGCTGTTTGTCGGCAAACACTTCGACTATATGCCGATGAAGTGAGAAAGGAGCATGATATATGATACTCGGATTATTTCTTGACAAGGTAGGCTTGCCGATAGTGCCCATGGCGCTCATGATATTGAGCGGGCTTGTGCTCGTAGGCGGTATAGCCTTCATGATATTCAGACACACTTACGAAAAGGGCGAATCGTCCATTGACCCGAATACATACGCGCTTGTTTGCAAGATCGCGGCGTGGACGTTCCTCGTATATCTCGTTCTCGAACTTATCGCGGCTGCTGCCTGCGTATGCGTGAATGACGCGTGCAGATACAACTATCACTACGATATCCAGAAGGCGACCTGCCATTTCTGCAGCGACCCGATGTTCAAGAACAGCCACTCCGCTGCGTCGGATATCCTCACTCTCGGCATCTACTTTGATGCGTTCATCGTAAACGCACTTGTTACCAACGCTCTGAGATTTTTCAGAGGAATGTTCGAGAAGAAGGAATATTGATGATGTGAAATAAAGGGCTCCCTCGCTTGGAAGGTTTCTTTTATGTGCCGCGTCCCTGCGGCACTTTGAAAACCTTCTTTACTACAATCCTGTAGTTTGGCGGGGGA
The DNA here is from genome assembly GCA_946183095.1 of uncultured Clostridia bacterium. GTDB lineage: Bacteria > Bacillota > Clostridia > Oscillospirales > Ruminococcaceae > Ruminiclostridium_E. Next base: position 3,036 of record CAMHBE010000118.1, read on the forward strand.
GCTTTTTCTGTGCCGGAAATGTCGCTTTTGAAACAAATTAACGTCAAAGTGCACAAATATTTTTTAAATGTTGCAATATTTCATTGAAAATCATCAAAAATGCTTGATTATTTGTTACAGATGTTTTATAATAGATATAATGTGTTATCGAATGTCCGGCAGGAAAAGGAGTGTTCGCGTTGGAAAGCGAAAAAATGATGCTGAAATATCTGAAAAACGCCCGCGGTCATCTGCGGACCATAAACCGTCACAAGAGGCTGGTCATGCACTACTGCTTCAAGGCGGGGCTGTATCGTCAGGGCATCATGCACGACCTGTCGAAATACTCGCCGACGGAATTTCTTGTCGGAGTGAAATATTTCAGCGGCACCCGCAGCCCGAATGCCATAGAGCGTGAAAAGCTGGGCTACAGCGGCGCGTGGCTGCACCACAAAGGGCGCAACAAGCACCACTTTGAATACTGGATAGACAACCGCCCCGACGGTGACAGGAACATGGCGGGGGTGAAGATGCCAGTGAGATATGTTGTTGAGATGTTCTGTGACCGTATAGCGGCGTGCAGGGTCTATCTCGGTGAAAAATACACCGACGCTTCACCTTACGAATACTACGAGCGCTCTCATGCCCATTACATGATACATCCCGAAACGGATAAGCTGTTGTACCGCCTGCTTGTGATACTGCGGGACTACGGCGAGGAAAAGGCTTTTGCCTACATACGCGCAAGGGTGCTGAAATGATATGGAATTTATCTTAGGACTGGTCGTAATAATCGTCCTTCTGCTGATACTCGGCTTCGGACCGGATATCATCATTTTCGGTGTCATCTCGCTTCTGGTGCTGATGACTGTGCTGACGGAGCTGTTCTTTCTGTACTGCATCGTGCGCCTTATCTTCTCGAAACGGAAGAACGCGGTGTTCACCCGCATAGGCAAGCGCGATAAAGACCGCTACGAAACGGCATTTTACATGGCTGACGGCGTGGAGCTCCCGAACATTTTCCCGTGCGAAGTCGTGATGCGCAAGCGTCTTTACGACCCGGACAAACAGATAAAGGTGCGCGTCGATGCGGGCAGAAAGTTCGTGTATGACCGCAACGCCGTGCTCACGATATTGTTCGGCGCACTGCTCGGAGCGCTGATGTGTGTATTATTCGGCGGCGGTATGCTGCTGATGTTCGCGCACTACCCGTGATCTCGCAGCATCGGGAGCGGCGCGTTCGCGCTGCGGCGGCATGATAATAGATACAACATTTTAGGCAATACCGCACAAAATGATGTCGCATTCGGCAACATCGCCGGTCTGTCAAAAAAGCTAATACTATTTCGGTGCAGCGTTAGGCTGCCGCAGGTCAAGGGCGCGTAGCCCTTGTGCCGTCTGCAAAGACAGCGCGAATGCGCCGCTGCACCTACTTTATTGAAAGTAGGGTTGTCAATGTTTGCAAAGATCTCGAGCGTCGGTCTGTTCGGACTGAACGCTTTCCCGGTAACGGCGGAGATAAGCGCCTCACAGGGCGTTCCGGCGATAGACATAGTGGGTCTTGCCGACCAGTCTGTACAGGAGAGCCGTATGCGCATAAAAGCGGCGATACAGAACAGCGGCATGAAGTTCGGCTCGCTCAAATGCGTGATAAACCTGTCTCCCGCCAGCATCAAGAAAAGCGGGTCGGGGTATGATCTCGCCATACTTGCGGCAATGCTCACGGTCGCGGGGTACATACCGAAGGAGCTTGACGGAAAGGCTTTCATCGGCGAGGTTTCCCTCGGCGGCGAGATATGCCCGATACAGGGCGCTCTCGCAATGGCGATAGAAGCCGCCGCGAACGGGACAGCCGAACTGTACCTGCCATACGAGAATGCCGCCGAAGCCGCTGTGGTGAAGAACATACGGGTATTCGGCGTGAAAACGATAGGCGAGCTTGCGGCGCACCTTACCGGCAGAAAGCTTCTTATGCCCACAAAGCCTGTTCCCATAACGGAGGAAAGCTACCGCCTCGGCGTGGATTTCTCGGAGGTAAAGGGTCAGGAAGCCGTAAAAGCCGCGATAGAAGTTGCTGCCGCGGGATTTCACAATATGCTGATGATAGGACCTCCCGGCACCGGCAAAAGCATGATAGCAAAGCGCATACCTACGGTACTGCCGCGCATGAGCTTCGAGGAGAGCATAGAGACTACGAAGATTCATTCGGTGGCGGGGACGCTCTCGCCAACCTCACCGCTTATAACGAAGCGCCCGTTCAGAAACGTGAGCCACACCGCTTCTTCTGTGGGGCTTATCGGCGGCGGGAGCATCCCGAAGCCCGGCGAGATATCACTCGCGCACAACGGTGTGCTGTTTCTGGACGAGTTCCCGGAATTTGACAGGCGGGTGCTCGAAACGCTCCGCCAGCCGCTGGAAAACGGTGAGATAACCATTTCGAGGGCTGCCGGCGCGGTGACGTATCCCTGCAATATCATGCTGGTGGCGGCAATGAACCCCTGCCCCTGCGGGAATTTCGGCTCTCCGCTGAAAAAATGCACCTGTACGGTGCAGCAGGTGTCGCGGTATCTCGGTAAGATAAGCCAGCCGATACTCGACAGGATAGATATACAGGCGGAAGTCTCTTCGGTCAGCTATGAGGAGCTTTCGGGGAATTCAAAGAGCGAGTGCTCCGCGGCTATGGCGGAGCGTATCGCGAAGGCGCGGGAGATACAGGAAAAGCGTTTCAGAGGAACTGGGATACGTTCAAATTCGGGTATCACGCCGGATATACTTCATGATGTGTGCGTTCTCGACGAAAAGGCGGGGGATTATCTGAAACTTGCCTTTGAAAAGACAGGACTTTCCGCCCGTGCATACGACCGTGTGCTGAAAGTTGCACGCACCTGCGCTGATCTCGACGGCTCCGAGCTTATCGGGAAGCCGCATATCGCCCGCGCAGTCAGTTACCGCAGTCTCGACAGGAAATACTGGGGCGGCTCGTTGTCGCTGTCGTGAAAACGCGCCTGCCGCACCCGCCGATAGAGGACAGAGATATGGAAAAGCTGAAAATAACGATGCTTGGCGATTTCTCCATGAGTTACGGAGAGAATACGATAACCGAGCAGAACAAACGCTCGAAGAAGATGTGGATGCTGCTGCAGTTCATGATAGCGAACCACAACCGCGAGATACCGCAGAACGAGCTTATATCGCTTCTGTGGGGCGGCAGGGAGAGCGACAATCCCGTAGGTGCGCTGAAGACCTCGCTGCACAGACTGCGTGCCTGTCTCGATACGCTGGGCTTGCCGGAAGACACCGAGATAATCGTAAATTCCATGGGCACATATTCGCTCAACAACCGTCTGGAGTGCGAGATAGATTTCGATGAATTTGACGCGCTGTACAAGAAGAGCACCCTCGCGCAGTCGGAGAAGGAAAGGACGAACATCTATCTTCAGGCGATAGAGCTCTACAAG
>CAMHBE010000119.1 GCA_946183095.1 uncultured Clostridia bacterium
TTCTCGAAAACATGACAGGTCTGTACGGTTATATAAACGGGCGCTTTTTCAGCGGCACTAACTGGGAACCTCCGGCGGACTATGATGCAACTGCCCGCCCATGGTACACCAATGCCGTAGAGAATAAGGGCGAGATTGCTATACTCGACCCTTATGTGGATGTACAGACGGGCGATACCATGCTCGCTATCGGCAAGACGCTTATCGACGAAGACAGCGTCATATCTGTGGATGTTTCGCTCGAACAGATACAGAAGATAACCGAAGATGCGGTGTCGTCGGGGCTTGCGGATATTGAGATGATACTCAATGAACAGGGTGTGGTAGTCGCACATTCTGACAGCGGGGAGATAGGCAAGGATTACAGTTCCGAGAGCGGTACCGTCGGAGCAATGATACTCGGGAACCTCGGCAGCGCTGTGAACAACTATTTTGAATTTGCTCTCGGCGATTCCCACTATATCTCGTATTATGCGAATATGCAGAACGGCTGGCGCTGTATTTCCGTCAAAGATACCACAAGCGTGTTCGGTTCGCTCAATGTTATACTTGTGCTTACGATACTTGTCGTGATCGCTATAGTTCTTATCATCGCGTCCATAATGGGCATTTCCGCAAGGCGCAGTCAGATCTCCGACCGTCTTGGCAAACAGCTTTCATCCACCGCTGAGATCTATATATCCATGCACGAGATAAACTTTGTGACCGATTCCTTTGTCGAGGTGCAGAACAATAAAGCCGAAGCCTCGCAGATGATAGGTGAGACACGCACAGACTGCCAGAGGATGATACGGACGATAATGACGAAGTTCTCCGATGAGAGCACCCGTAACAGCATTCTTGATTTTGTGGATTTCTCCAAGCTCGATGCGCGGCTGAAAGAACGTGATACCATAACCTGCGAATTCCTGAGCGCAGACGGAAAATGGCGCAGGGCACGGTATATCGTTTCCGGAAGGCTGGCTGACGGGCGCGTTTCAAACGCTATGTATCTTATTGAAGATATTGACGCGGAGAAGCGTGACCGTGATTCCGCAATGGACGCGATAAAGATGATGAATGAGCAGATATCTTCCGTTGCGAATATATATTTCTCGATGTTTGATGTTGACCTTAAAAATGACAGATTCCGTGAGGTAAAGACACATACATCGAACATCCGGAAACTCAACGTGGGATATACCGACCATGCACAAAGCTCCGCGATCGCGTTCGTCGAAAGAATGACCGGTGATATGGCAAGACAGGCTATGCTCGAATTCACTGACTTTTCAACGCTCGATGAAAGACTGCGTGAGTCCAACACCGTCACGGAGGAATTTCTCAACAAGGATAATGTCTGGTGCAGAGCAAGATTCGTTGTTTCAAAATGCAGCGACGACGGGACCATAGAACACGTTTTGTGGCTCGTCGAAAGCATAGACGAGGAAAAGAGAAAGCGCGACACTCTCGCGGAGGCTGCCGAAACGCTCAACTATCGTATCTCTTCGATATCAAACATCTATATGACTGCCCACGAGATAGATATCGAAGAAGATACCTTTACCGAGATAAAAGCGGACAGCAAGTACATAAAGGATCTTGTCGGCGAATCCCGTGACAAAGCACAGGAAACCATAAGAAATATCATGCGGAAGTTCTGTGCTGAGTCGAGCATTGAAGAAATGATGAGATTTGTGGATCTTTCCACCCTCGGACGCCGTCTGAAACGTGTGAACACAATAACCATAGAATACAGAAACAGCGATGATCTCTGGAGGCGCGGCCGCTTTGTCGTGTCAAGGCGCGATGCGAACGGCAGACTTACCCGAGTGCTGTGGCTCACCGAGGATATAGATGCCGAAAAGCGTGAGCGCGGCAAGCTGATAGATATGTCCGAGCGGGCTATAGCGGCAAGTGAAGCAAAAACATCGTTCCTGTCGAATATGTCTCACGAGATAAGAACGCCTATCAATGCGGTTCTCGGTATGAACGAGATGATACTCCGCGAGTGTGATGACAGCAATATCCTCGCGTATTCCGAAAGCATACGCACTGCGGGTTCAACGCTGCTCGGGCTGGTAAATGATATCCTCGACTTCTCGAAGATAGAAGCGGGCAAAATGGAGATAATCCCGGTCGACTACGATCTGTCAAGCGTTATCAACGACCTTGTGAACATGATACAGACAAAGGCGGACAGCAAGGGTCTGAAACTTGAACTTGAGATAAGCGGCACTGTGCCGAAGATGCTGCACGGCGATGAGGTGCGCATAAAGCAGGTCATAACGAATATCCTCACGAATGCGGTGAAATACACCGAAAGAGGAACGGTCACATTCTGCATAAGATATGAGAAGATACCCTCCGACCCCGACAGCATCATACTGCGTGTCATCGTCAAGGACACGGGTATAGGTATCAGGAAAGAGGACATGAGAAAGATGTTCTCCGAATTTGACCGTATCGACGAAGAGCGAAACCGTAATGTCGAGGGAACGGGTCTTGGGATGAGCATAACAAAGCAACTTCTTGAGATGATGGGTTCTTCTCTTGTCGCCGAGAGCATCTACGGACTCGGATCGAAGTTCTCCTTTGACCTTAAACAGCAGGTGGTGAAGTGGGAGGAACTCGGAGACTACGCCGCCGCATACAAGGCTTCTCTCGGCAAACGCAGAAAGTACCGTGAAAAGTTCCGTGCGCCTGCTGCACAAGTGCTTGTGGTGGATGATACCCCGATGAATCTTGTGGTGTTCAGCAATCTGCTCAAACAGACGGGCATCAGGATAGATACCGCAAACAACGGTACGGAGGGGCTGTCTCTCGCTTACGACAAGAAATACGATATTATCTTCCTCGACCACATGATGCCGGATAAAGACGGTATCGAGACACTTCACGAAATGCGGGCGCGGAAAAATAATCCCAATCTGAATACTCCGACGATCTGCCTTACGGCAAATGCCATTTCCGGTGCAAGAGAGCAGTATATCAGAGAGGGATTCGACGATTACCTCACAAAGCCGATAGATTCTTCCAAGCTCGAAGCCATGCTGCTACAGTATCTCCCGCCGGAGAAGATACAGCAGATCGACGGCGATGATGATGATACGGCACCGGATGACAGCGGCGTATCGGCTCTTCCGGTCGGATAAATAAACCGGCATTGGTGTGATAAAAAATATTGACTTTATGTAAAAAGTGATATAATAATAAAATTTGATAAAGGGGGATGCAGCATGAATAAAATCAAAATAGCAGGACTGGATCTTAAATGGTTTATTATCATTGCCGTGATCGTTGTTGCGGGCTGTGCATTAAATGTTCTTCCTACGGGAATGGTCGGTGCCTTTCTGTTCCTCATGATATTCGGGGCACTGCTCAATGAGATCGGAAATGTCACCCCGTTCGTAAAGACATTTCTCGGCGGAGGCGCAATAGTCTGCATTTTCGGAGGTGCTGCGCTTACATACTGGAACATTATTCCCAAAGATGTTTCGGATAACTGCACAACATTCATGAAAGACGCGGGATTTCTCGATTTCTACATCGCTGCGCTTATCACGGGCTCAATTCTCGGAATGAACAGAAAGCTGCTGATAAAGGCTGCTGTCAGGTTCCTGCCCTGTATTATAGGTGCGGTAGCGGTTGCACTCGGTCTTGTTGCACTGTTCGGAAATATCTTCGGCATGAAGCCCGATGAATCCATAGCATATATAGGAATACCGATAATGGGCGGCGGAATGGGTGCCGGAGCAGTACCGATATCTAAAGTATTTGAAAACGCCATGGGAGTTCCTTCCGAAACTATCCTCAGCCGACTTGTTCCTGCTGTTGCTCTCGGCAATGCTTTTGCTATCGTATTCGGCGGACTGATGAACAGATTAGGTCATGTATTCCCGAAACTCAGCGGTAACGGACAGCTCGTTATGACGAAAGACGATTCCCTTAAAGAAGAGAAGAAAGAGCTGAATGTCAGCGGTATCGGGGATTATGCGATAGGTGTCATAATTTCCACAGCTTTCCTTGCACTTGGCAATATCATATCCTCGCTTGTCAGGATGCTGGGTCTTGATATACACCCGTACGCATGGATGATAATCTCCGTTGCCGTTTTAAAATGTATCGGTATAATTCCCGAACGCTTTGAAGACGATACGGCAATCTGGTACAGTTTCGTATCGAAGAACTGGACAGCTGCTCTCATGCTTGGCATAGGTATCGCTTATACCGATATGGGACAGATAATCAGTGCGCTTTCGCCTATGTATATCGTGCTCGTCTTTGTTGTGGTACTCGGGGCAGTGATAGGGGCAGCGCTCGTAGGCAGACTTGTGGGCTTTTATCCGATAGAAGCAGCGATAACGGCAGGGCTGTGTATGGCAAATATGGGCGGTACCGGTGATGTGGCAGTTTTGCTTGCTGCTAAAAGAATGGAACTGATGCCGTTTGCGCAGATTTCCTCACGACTTGGCGGCGCACTCATCATTTTATTGGCTTCGGTTCTTGTACCGCTGTTCTTTTAGGTATAACGGCATCTGAAATATAATTATATTGGGGGCAGTACCGCGTATTATTTGCGCCGTATGCCCTTTATTTTTGAAAATGTATTGACATTTCGTCAGAATGGTGTATAATGTAAAGTGACAACACGGTGTCAGCAGATCATCACCTGCATATCGTAAAACTGTCCGCATTGCCGTATAACACGGCGGTATTATGCGGTAAATGCGGCGCGATCGCGTTGCACTATGACCTGCAATAAGGGAGAAAATCATGCCAAAAGGATCGAGAGAACTTACCAATTCGCGGAAGGACGAGATCATCAACGCCTGTATGAAGCTGTACGGCAGTATGAATTTCAAGGATATCACACTCGGAGATATCAGCAGGGAAACATCTTTTTCACGTCCGTCCATATATAACTATTTCAGGACGAAGGAGGAGATCTTCCTCGGACTGATGCAGAGGGAGTACGACTTGTGGAATGCCGACCTTATGACGATAATATCCGACAATGATTCGCTCACATCCGATGAGCTTGCGGGGAAGATAGCACATTCGCTCGAAAACCGTCCGCAGCTGCTCAAACTGCTTTCCATGAATCATTACGATATGGAGGAGCACTCCAGCCCCGAACAGCTTACGGAGTTCAAGAAGTCATACGGCAAGTCGCTCGACACGGTGCGTGACTGTCTTGTGAAATTCCGCCCGGAAATGGATGAAGATGCAAGAGAACGCTTTATTCTTGTATTCTTCCCGTTCATGTTCGGTATCTACCCGTACACTGTAGCTACCGAGAAACAGCTTGATGCAATGAAAGAAGCGGGCGTGAAGTTCACAAAATGTTCGGTCTATAAGATCATTTATAACTGTATTAAAAAACTGCTTCAGGATTGATTTATTACTTTCTCACGCCGGAGACAGGGGAGAGAACAAAGAGTCGGACTGTTTGATCTCCGCATTGTTAATTATCAATATTGAAGACTTTTTACCGTTAGGGACAGGAGGAAAAATGGATATATCACTTATATCGGCTAAAGGCTCACCCAAGAGCTTCATGACTTTTCACGAGGATCCGCAAAAGCTGCATATCGGCACACTTCCCGACCATTGCTATTTCATCCCCTTCGGGAAGGAGCAGGACGCGTTTTCGGAGCGTGACAATTCCCGTTTCTTTGAACTGCTGAACGGCGAGTGGGATTTCGCGTATTACGACAGCATCGTTGATATGCCGGACGATTTCATCAATGCAGTATTTCCCGCAAAGCTGACCGTTCCGTCCAACTGGCAGCTACACGGCTATGACAAGGCGCAGTACACAAACGTGTGCTATCCGATACCCTACGACCCGCCCTATGTGCCGGATGATATCCCGGTGGGAGTGTACCGCAGAAGATACAGCTACAGACCGGACGGACTGCGGAAGATACTATGTTTCGAGGGCGTTGACAGCTGCTTCTATCTTTATATCAACGGGCAGTTTGCCGGCTATTCGCAGGTATCGCACCACACCTCGGAATTTGACATCACCGATATGCTTAGCGAGGGCGAAAATGTTATTACCGCAGCGGTGCTGAAATGGTGTGACGGAACATATCTCGAAGATCAGGATAAATTCCGTCTCTCCGGCATTTTCCGCGATGTTTACGTTCTCTCCCGCCCGGAAAAACGCATTGTAAATTACCGTATCACCGCCGAACCGGACAGCACTGTGAAGTTCGGCATACTCCGCATTTCCGTGCGGGGTGCGGAGGCGAAAGTGCGCCTGTACGACGGCGATAAGCTGATATGCCGGGGGGCCGTGCCGGACGGCGGAAGGGAGCATCCAGAGATGAAAAAACGGTACGGTCTGCTGCTTTTCGTTCTTTTCCTGCTGGCGGCGCGGATGACGGCGGCCCGGGCCCAGAGCCGCGCGGAGAAGCCCCTGACGCTGATCGTCTACATGTGCGGCAGCAATCTGGAGAGCGAGGGCGCCAGCGCCACCC
>CAMHBE010000120.1 GCA_946183095.1 uncultured Clostridia bacterium
ATTTCTCACGCACATCATCGTAAGTATGCACCTCATCGGATATGACCTTGTACGCGCCTTCATTGTATGTGAAATCGGGATCTTTTTCGCCAAGCTCGAACTGCATATCCGTGTCGTAATTATGCCAGCCGGCAGATACAATGTTCCGCAGAGCTTCGGCATCTTCGAGCAGTATCTTCTCGCAGTCGAGGGTCTTGTCTATGGGCTGTATATCAGTCGGCATCATTCTGTCATCAGTGGTATTCGTGTCCAGCATAAGATGACCGAACATATTCAGTCTGTCTGTCTCCTCTGTCTCCTCTCTGTGATATACCGCGTCATAGTCGTCCCTGTCCTTGCCCTCGTCGGGAACGTTCCGGTATTCGTAGAGCGTGTTCTCATCGTGTACGTCTATGCGCAGTATCTTGTATCCGTCCTCGCGGAAAATATTGAACACCATGAACTGATCATACGTATCGTAGACCTCATAGATCGCTTCGATGTAGATATTGTTATGATACGAGAAAACGGAAGTGTCGGAGTAATTGAGGTTCAGGACTTCGCCGTCGTCTGATACCCATTTGCCGTAGAAACTGTTTCTGAACAGCACCATATTTTCTATCCCGCTCTTTTCAAGATCGTAATACACATACTTCTTGTTGTCAGGGCGTTTCGCGTCGTTTATCGCGGCTTCACGCTCCTTGTCCGGCATATCATATACCTCGTCGGGCAGGAGCTGCCAGTATGCGAACTGTACCTCGCCTTCGCCGGTATCGGGATCCGGGAAGCAGTAAATGTATATGGAATATCCCTCGTCCGGGAAATCCCAGATAAATCCCAGCTCATACAGCCTTTCAGGGTTGCCGTACATTTCCGTATATTTGTCGGTCAGCTCGCTGTAAAGCTCCTCGCAGTTCTCGGAAGGGATATAGTAGTTGATGCCGTGAAGCCCAAACCTGTATTCAAAGCTCAGCTCCATTCGCGAGTTATATCCGAGCACCGGCACGGTCACATTCTCGTATATCAACGTAGCTCCTGTGAGACCTTCGGCATCTGCCGGAAGTTCCTCCGAAAGCTTCGCCGTCTCGACAAGTTTTACTTCCGATTCCGACATTCCCCATTTAAGCGCTCTCATGGGCGTGTCGTATGATATCGGCTCCGGCACTGTGCTGACGACCGACGACTGAGCGGGATCATACGCCGGTTCGGCAGGTATCGGGCGCAGGGCGTTCCACGCGAACAGACCTGCGGTTATCGCAGCAGCGGCAGCCGCTCCGCCTATCACGGCATTTCTCACTTTATGGCTTTTGCGTATGACGGGCTGCTCAACCTCTATCGCGGTCATGCTCTTTACCTGTGCGGGAAGCTCGCCGTCAGCTGTTATTCCCGCGGCAAGCATAACGTGCCTGTCGTTCACTTCACCTATCGCGTCAATGAGGTTTTCCTGCGGTGTTTTCATATATGTACGCCCTCCTTTTCGAGGTATTCTTTCAGTTTCCCGCGTGTGCGCATGAGCGTTACCTTTACCTTGCTCTCGCTCAGCCCCAGTCTTTTTGCGATATCCGGCACAGTACTGAAATTCCAGTACCGCATAAGGAATATCACCTTTTTCTCGCGGTCGAGCGTATCGAGAAATCTGTCTATCAGCATGGCAAGCTCCTTACCCTCAACATATTTTTCAACGTTCTCCGACGACGGTATGCAGTCCGAAAGCTCGTCATACACCACAGTGTAGCTGCTGTCGGAACGCTTTGCCGCGAGTTTCCGCCTTACCCTGTCGAGGGAGATATTGCGCACGATGCGCATGACGAACGCACATAACGGTTCAGGCTCCTTAGGCGGGATGATATTCCAGAGTTTCAGGTAAGTGTCGTTTGTGCATTCCTCGCTGTCCTCGCGGTTCTGCGTGATGTTGTAGGATGTTGAGCGGCACTTCACGCCGTATTTGAGGTCGGTCTCCGTTATGGCTTCCTCCGAGCGTCCGAGATACAGCTCGACTATCTTTTTATCTTCCATATTCTGCCCCTCCCGGCTGTATTTGATGCTTCTGTATATATAAACGAAAAAAATGTGCCGTTCGTTACACTTTTTTGAAAAAATTTTCTTTTTATTACGTCGGCAATTAAATATTGCTAAAAAACGATAATATAACTTTCCGTTTCTTCTCCCCGGTTTCCGGCGGGGGAGACATAAGGGCACCTCTAAAAACCTCTTGCCGCCCATTCGCACCGCCCTAAAGCCGTCATATTGCACAAATTTTCCTTGACATACAATAAACATTATTTTTCTTAAGTTGCAGACAGTGGTTTTATTATAGCGCGTTTTATATGGAATTAATCCCGCACTGAAGCCTGCACATTGCAAAAATATATCCATTATGACAACACGCTCTCCGGACGGCTGCTGTCATCCGGAGAGCGTTTCTTGTTATGTTGTACTGCGATACCGCAGTTACGCAACTGATGTCAGTTCCGTCAGAAGCAGATCTCTCCTAACCCGCTGTCATACAGCGAGAAAAGCTTCTGCTTCATTGCGGCGATAGTTTCCGGGGAAAGCGAACCGGGTATAGCTATGACCATAAACAGCCGTCTTGCGGTTGCAAGCGCGTCGATCTGCCGCTCCGCTTTGGCGATAAGCTCATCATCATCCGTGCCAAGATATGTGCTTATGAATACGCGCCATATCCGCTTTATCTCGTCTTTGGTGAACGGGCGCAGAACAGGGCTTGCCGCGATAGCTTCGTCGTTGTCGGCGCGGTCAACGAAAAGAGAAAACATACTTCCCATATCAAATATCGGGTGCCCCGTGCCTGCGGTGCCAAGGTCAATGAACATCATCTCGCCGTCGCGAACCATGACATTTCCGGGGTGGCAGTCGCCGTGAATGAATGTGTCACGTTCGGGAATACTCTCGTAAAACGCGCGCAGCTTTGCCATCTCCTCCTCGTTAAGTATGGAGGCAAGATAGGGCAGAGCATTGACAGAATCCCGCTTGACCGAACCGAATTTTGTGATATTCGCCTTTATCGTGTGTATATTCTTTACAAGTCTTGCGAAATCGGCGATGTGTTCGTCAAGATGTTCTTTATCGTTTGCGATAACGCTGACAAGGTCTTTGGCGTCGAGCATCTCATAGACCGTGCCGTAGCAGTCCCCGACACGGACGATATCATAGGGTATAGCCGTGGGAACACCTGCAATAAACGCGTTCCGGGCTTTCTGATTTTCCAAGCTTATGACCATGTCGAAGCTGATAGACGGGCGGAACACCTTTATGACGGTTTCATCGTCCATGCGGTAAACATCTCCGGTGAATCCGCTGCCGATAAGCGTCATGCCTTCTGTGCTCACTTTCCGGAGCGCCTTTCTTACATCCAGCAGCTCCGTGAAGCCGGTCGTTTCGAATATATCATATACATCGCGGGAGACATTTATTACCGGCAATGGTCTGCCGATACTTTTGCGGAGTTTCATCAGCACCCGCAGTCCCGCGCTGGAGATGTATTCCAGCGCTTCGGCATCTATAACGATGTTCTGTACATCATCGCCCCTGCCGTTCACTGCGTCGAATATCTCCTTCTCAGTCTGCGCCGCATTGTTTGTGTCGATCCTGCCTTCAAGAAAGACAGTGAGCGTATTGTTTTCAGTGGCTGCTCTCATAATGCAATACCTCGGTTCGGTAAATTTACCGGTCGTATGATACCGTGTATATCAGCAGAAAATTGTATCGAAACCGGTAGTCTCGATTATTTCCTTTACATTGCTGCTCATATTGATAAGGCTGAAGTTCTTGCCGTCGGAAAGGCTTTTTCTCATTATCATCAGCACACGAAGTCCGGCAGATGAGATGTATTCCAGTTCCTTCATATCAACGCATATACTTGATATAGTGCCCTTAGCCTGCGCATCTTTGAAAAGTGCGAGAAGTCCGGGAGAAGTAATGGTATCGAGCCGTCCTCTCAGCGATACGTTCAGTACGTCGTCTCTTGAGCTGACATCGGCGTTGAAATTGTCTTCCTCGCAGGTGAACTTCTCTACAGTGCCGGGCTTTGCGGTCATTACCCATAAATTGACGTTTGAAAGAGCATCTGTTGCCTGTCTGCGAAGTCCTTCGGGCAGATCTGCGAAAGATAAGATCGGGTCGGGCATATATTCTCTTATAGGTACCAGTTCAAGGTCAAATCCCATGTCGGAAACGAATTTCTTTACTTTTTCCTTATCCTTGTCAAAGAAAATATTGTTTGATAAGGTAGTTTTGGAGACTGCACCGGCTGCTATATGCGATATCTTCCCTGCAAGCTCGGGCGGATAATCGGACATTGCTGCGGCAAGTGCCTTGTTCTCTGCTGCACTGAGTTCGTTATCGATCGTTACCCACCTGCCGCCGAATTCAAGCAGCAGCTTTCTGATATTGCCGAATACGGTCTCAAGCTCGGACTGCGTAAAGTACATGAGCAGACCCTCGGTCGTGATGTGAAGTTCACCGTCGGCGGTCTCAAGCGCTCTTCGCAGCGACGCATAGTTCGTTGCATCGACCTCGGAATATGTGATATTATCGTTATCACCGATAGTCTGTTTTACGGCGGGACCCATCGCGTCGATAACCGCGGGAAGATCTAACCCGTAGAATTTTATCCCGCTTTTTGCGAGTTTAATGCCGCGTGCGGTATATCCGCACGGCAGATCGACTACCTGCTTCGCGCCGATCTTTTTGATGAAATTATTGCAGGAGAAAAAGCGGACTTCGATAAGCGAGTTGAATATCGGTATCATTTTCATGAGAGCTTCCAGTACCTGCGGCGGTATGGATGCTGCTCTTTCTTTTGTGTCTGCTCCGAAAGCACTGAATCCAAGCGTTTTTCTCAAAGCTTCGGATTCCTCGTCTCCGAGCCGTGCCACCAGCTGCAAACAAGACTGCGCTGTGCTGTACACGGGGTTTACTTCTTCTCTTAATTTTTCGATGTTGAGTTCTTCTGACATAGCTGCCTCCTTAATTTTTATTGCTTGTATCTCCGGTGTTTCCGGGACATACTTTGCTTATTGTGAACTGATAAGTGATGTGATCTTTTCCGTGAGCATCTTTACCGCCTCATTGTCCTTATCGGAAAGGGGCTTTTTCTTCATTTGCCCGACCAGTCTGACAAATGCCCACAGGGATGCGGAATTTTCGGCTTTTTCAAGTCCCGCTTCATCGTCGGTCTTAAGATACTGCTTTATAAAGCTGTGATAGAACTCCGATGCCGTCTGCGCGGAAAATCCCATGAAGTCTTCGATGATCTTCGGGTCGAGCGCCCCGTATCCTACATAGAAAAGATACATACTGCTGAGATCTACTATCGGGTCGCCTATAGCCATTCTGTCAACGTCAATGAACAGCGGCTCGCTGTTTGAGAGGAACACGTTGCCCGTGTGAAGATCGCCGTGGACGAGACATTCCGATACCGGACGCGCGGCTATGATGTCAAAGAGCTTTTTCTCGGTATCTTCGCCCAGCTTTGCGCGCTTTATCCAGCTTTCGATATACGCGGACGCTTCCGGGAACAGCTTTCCGTTATCCGGACAGGTGCTGTGTATCTGCAGCGCAAGCTCAGCCATTACTCCCGCATAGTAGTCGGTATGCTCGGGATTCTTGGCGATAAGCTCGGAGACAGTCTTTGCGTCGATCAGCTCAAACATCGAGCCGTAGCCCTTCCCGACCGATACAATGCCGAAGGATATCGCAGTAGGAAGTCCGAGCACGAATACGCTCCTTGCAAGCGCGATCTCCCGCTCTACGTCCTTGTAGGTGTTCTTTTCGTTGTACACCTTGACTATCAGTTCATCATCGTAGCGGTAAACCTCAGCCTTTGCGCCCTTGCCGATGCGCGTGCAGCCGGAAACGTCTATCTCGCGGTATTCCTTGTACTTCGTCTTGGACGTGTCGAACGTACCCGGCCAGATGTAGTTTATCCTGTCGATGTACTCCTTGTATGCGCCCGTTTTGTTGAGCTCCATTTCGACGTATTCCGCTATCGTCTTATAGTACCACTTGTGGCTTTCTGGATCCTTCTGGTGGAGCTGATCCCATATCTTCTCCCCCATTTCGCCGTATGAGCCTGCAAGCGAGCGCATATTGGAGAGCTTGTCGGCGAGCCAGAGCATTTTTATGCCGATATCGGTGCTTCTTTTCAGCTTTGCAAGGCTTTCTTCCTTGCGCCTTATCCATGTTGCTGCTCTGTCTTCTCCCGCGTACTTTTCTTCTGTTTCGGAATCGACAAGTTCAGCCACTCTCCTGCCGAAGCGCTTTTCTATCTCCTTCAGCGTTCCGTCGGTATCCTCGACGATATCGTGCAGTACGCCCGCCGAGATGATCTCCATATCATCGGTCATTGCAGACAATATCTGAGCGACTTCGAGAGGATGCAGTATGTAGGGGGAGCCGTTTATTTTTCTGACCTTTCCCTGGTGCATTATAGT